>JAIRTI010000162.1 GCA_031255035.1 Desulfovibrio sp. | reverse complement strand
CCCCCATTCGCCAACTGTGAAAGGCAATGCCTCCGGCGGCCGGGGCGCTGCCCCGGACCCCCTCAGTTTGGGTTCCGGCTGAACGTATCAACAAGGCACAACGATCAGCCACCCAATCGCCGGGTCCAGGGCCGGCAAGGTCCTGGCGGGTGTGGGCAGAGCCCACATGCGATCAAATTGGCTTCGACAAAATCAGAATTACTGGTCCCGGCGTATGACGCTCGCCGCCATCGGGCCGGCGCGCTCAGGCCTGTTTCCAGGCCCAGGCCGTATAGGAGGCCACGTCAACGGCTTCCTTGAGTCTCGGGAAGCGGTCGAGCCAGGAGGCGCGTTCCTCCATGACATAGGGCTGGTAATTCAACAGGCGGCGGCGCAAGGCCCTGGCCATGACCTTATGGCCGAGGCCTTCAAGGGCGTCGCACAGCCTGGACATGCTTTCGTCCGGCTTTTCCGTGGTCAGGCAGGCTCTGGCGATGATCCGGTGCAGCGGCGTTTCCGGAGTTTCCGCCACGGCTTCCAGAAAACTGGAAGCCGCCTCGCGGTAAGCGCCTTCTTCCAGACGGCCCAAGGCTTCATAAACAAATATTTTGTCCCGCATAACGGCCGGCAGCATGGCCGCGATGGTATCGGCCAACTGCCTGTCGCCGGCGCGCCGGCTGGCCGCAACGGCTCTCAGCAGATAGCGCGCCGTGCCGTTGGCGTCGCGCCGGGCCCGGCACACCCTGGCCATGGCCACGGCGGCGCCCACATGGTCGGGGCTGCGCTCAAGGACTCTTGTGAAGGCTTCGCCGGCCGCGTCGTGTCCGTTGCCGCGCAAATGCTCAAGGCCTCTGGCGAACCAATCCGACGTGGTCATGGGCCCGCGTCCGCCTTTGGTTACGTTCTCCGGCTTTTTTCCGGCCGACGTGTTTTTTTTCTCCGGTTCCGGCGCGGAAAAGGCCTTGGGATTCAAGGGGCGGCGCAAGGGCGACATGGCGTCTTTCAAGGCCTGCCGAAGGTCGCGTTCGGCATAGGGACGCTCAAGCACTGTGACCCCGGCGTCGCGCAGTTTTTTCGCGCTTTCAGCCGACGATGACAGAACCAGCAGCGGCTGCACGCGCAGCGCCCGGCGCCGGGCCATGGCGCCGGCAAAGGCAAAAGCCGTGGTATCGCCGCAGTGCTCATCGCAGATAACGACGTCAAGACTCGCGGGCAAGCCGGTTGATTCGGGCGAAAGCGGCGTCGGCAATGTTTTCCGGCTCCGCCGGACGGCCAGGCTTTCCTTTTCAAGCAGGGCGAGCGCCCGGTCCGTTTCACGGCAGTGGACGAGCGCGCCGACGCCCATGGCCCGCAAGGCCCTGGCGTCCGTGCGCACGGAGGATTCGCTTCCGGCTATGACAAGCGCCCGCTTCAGCCGGAACGCGGTTGGCAACGGATTGTGCATTTCTCACCTCGACGGTAAACGGTAAGGTCCCGGCGTTCTTTCTCCTGGCATTTCATGTAAAACGCCCAGGAGGGAATCGCTCTGCCCGTCGCCCGAAGACGCCGGCAGGACGCGCGGACCATTGACAGCCGCAAGGGCTGCCCTGGCGCGGGCGGAAGGCGCGGATCCGTGCCGGACCCGTTTCCTCCGCATGGTCCGCCGCGTTTACCGTCCGAAGGGGATGACCTTGGCTCGGCGCGGTTCTCTGTCGAAGGCATGCGCGAACTGGCTCTCGTCAAAGCCGCGGGCGGCCATCTCCTCGCGCCGCGAGAGGCCGGGATACGATTCGTGGCAGACGCCGCAACAGCGTTTCCCGGCTTCGCCGAAGAGACGCATCAACAGGCCGTCGCGGTTATAGCAATTGGGGCAGAACGGCCCTTGCCGGATGCCGCCGGTAGTGAGCCAGTAGAATTCGCCGTCAAAAACGAGGTTGCGGGCCAGGTACAGGATATCTTCATATTCCTGGGCCTGCATTCTGAGGGTGGTGTTCTCGTCGCACAGGGACACGTAGCGCCGTTGCAGTTCGGCAAGCTCAAGGCGAGCTTCCTCGTCTTTGCCCTGCCTGTAGAGGTCACTCACGGCCTTGAAGCGGTGGTACTCAAGCATAACTCTCTCCATGAGTTGATCGTGCCCGGCCATGGGCGGTTATACGCCGCGAACCGCCGGGCCGCCGCCTTCCGTGACGGCGTTCATAGAGCTTTTCGACCGTTGGAGAGAAGTCTTTAGACAGTGTCACCTGGAATTGTCATAATAACCGCTGATAACGCCGGCGGACACAAGCTTCGGGCGGGCGAATCCGGCGGCGGCCACGGCCTCGGCCAGGGCCGCTTCCATGGCGGCCGGAACGGGCCGTTCAAGATGCAACTCGCAGACGTAACGCGCCGGACCCGACCGGGCCGGTAACGGACGCAGGGACGTAAGGCGCAGGCGAAAATCCGGGACATGCGGACCAAAGCCTCCTGCCATAATATCTTCGACGGCGTCCTCGGCACGGGCCAGCGCGGCCAGAATCGTCTGATCAGGGGCCATGTCATAAGCGAAACGCGTCAGCAGGCAGGGCCTGGCCTTTTGCTCCGGCCGGTCCATGCCGCTCCGTGCGGCAAGGAGGCGGATGTCGTCTTTGCGCAGCCCGGCTTCGGCCAGAGGCGAAAACACCCCCAACTCGCCCAGCGCCCGCAGACCCGGCCGGTACCCGTCCTTGTCCGAGGCGTTGCTGCCGTCGCACAGCGTGAACCGCCGTCCGGCCAGCAGAGGGTGCCCGGCTGCCGCCCCGGCCAGGGCCGTAAACAGGGCGCGCTTGCAAAAATAGCAGCGCTCGCGGCCGTTGGCGCGCACCTCGGGCACGACCAGCGGGTCGACGGGCGCCAGACCCAGGGCAAAGCCGCGCTCCCCGGCCCAAGCCGACGCGGCCGCGCTTTCCCTCGGGGACAGATGAGGCCCGGTGGCATGGAAAAGGACGAAGTCCACCCTCTCCAGGTTCGCCGCCGCATGGGCGAGAAAACGGCTGTCCAGGCCCCCGGAATAGGCCACGGCCAGCGGAGACGCCAAAAACAGGGCTTCGCGCAACGCCTCGGGAAGGACGTCTGAGAGCGTGTCCGGTTGCCGGTCAGACGGGATCATGAGGAAGCGGGGATCGACGGAAGAAGCGGTAAAGAAGGGACGCGCAAAGACAAAAGGCGGGGGGGCCGGCAGCCATCAGCCGATATGTTCCCAAACACGCGGTTCCCGTTTCAGAATCCAGCCTTTGGTGCGCTCGCCGAAAGCGGCGAAGTAGGGCGTCTTGTTGTGCACATCTTCAACCGCGCTTTTATCCGTATAGCACTCGTGAAAATAAAAGCGGCAGTCGTCGTCCGGATCGCGAAAAATATCAAACGCGATACAGTCCCGCTCATTGGCCAGGGTTTTTCCCGCGTGCTCAAGAGCCGCGGCCATGAAATCCCGAACGTGGGCCGGGTCTATTTCAAAAAAAACTGATATGGCGAACATGCGCTCTCCTCGGTTGTAATTTCGTTTCAAACCTGCGCGTTTTCAGCCCGCCCGTCAAAGGTGTTGTGGTGGACCAGGCTTTCGTCAAAGCGGCTCCTGGCTTCGGCGTGCATGGCCGGCCGTCCGAGAACCACAAGGCTGAGGGGGACGCATTGTTCCGGCAGATTCAGGAGGCCGGAAAACGCGGCCACGCGATCCTCCACCGGATAGATGCCGGTCCAGACCGCGCCAAGTCCCAATCCCGTGGCCGCGAGCAACAGGTTCTGGGTGGCGGCCGCGCAATCCTGCACCCAGAATCCATGGTATTTTTCCCGACGCAGATCGCCGCAGACCACGATACCGAGCGGGGCCCTGGCCGCCATGCCCGCGTAAGGATGGATGGCGGGAATGCGGGCCAGCAGCGTCTTGTCGTCGATCACCACAAAGCGCCAGGGCTGGGCGTTGCCGGCGCTGGGGGCGATCATGGCGGCGTCGAGCAGGATGCGCAGTTCCTCGGCCGCGACGGGCTCTTCGGTGTATTTTCGTATGCTGCGGCGGCTGTGCAACGCGGTAAAAATATCCATGTGCAATCCCTTGGCAAGGTAAAAATGTTTCAATGAGTTTCTGAAGTGGGGCCTTTGTCAACCGGAAAGGCGGACACACGCTGATGATACATGATGAATCGGGGATATAGCAATGAGAATATCACCCGGCCAGCAATTCTGATTTTGTCGAAGCCAAGTTGATCGCATGTGGGCTCTGCCCACACCCGCCAGGACCTTGCCGGCCCCAGTTTCGTACCTGGACCCGGCGATTGGGCGGCTGATCGTTGTGCCTTGTTGATACGTGTCGCCGGAACCCAAACTGAGGGGGTCCGGGGGAAATCATTTCCCCCGGCGGG
>JAIRTI010000146.1 GCA_031255035.1 Desulfovibrio sp. | reverse complement strand
TCCCGGCCGAACTTGTCCAGCGCTTCGTAAGTTTCTTCGGGGTTCCGGCTTGTGACCCGCTGATTGCCGCGCACCTCGGTCATGGCCGAGAGCACGCGTTCGCGGGTGACGTTGAAGATTTTATTGACCCGGCCCACGGGCGTGGCCGCGGGCTCGGCCGCCAGTTCGCAGAAAATATGCTCCACACTGACGAATTCGTCCTTCATGCGCGTTGCCGCGTCGTGGGCGCGGATCAGTATCTGCCGCATGCGGTTGCTTATCGACAACTGCCCGGCATCGGTGCCGGGGCCGCTGACCGAAGGCAGCTTTTTTAATTCCTGTTCAAGAGCCAGGCCGTATTCCCCGGCCGAAACGCCGGCTTTTTCCAGCAGGCGCGGCACAAGGCCCCCTTCCTGACGGACCAGGGCCAGGGCCAGGTGGTCCGCGTCAACCTGCTGATGCCCCAGGCGCAAGGCCAGGTCCTGGGCTTCCACCACCGCGGCCTGCGATTTCTCGGTAAATGATTTCATATCCATGACTGTCTACCTCGTGACTCTGATATATTTTCCTTCATTGGCAGCAATTCTCATTTTGATGAAGCCAGCCGGTTTGCATGTGGGCGCCGCCCGCAGCGCCAGGCCGCCGGCCCCAGCTTCGTACCTGGACCCGGCGATTGGGCCAGGAGAATGTATCCGGCAAGTCCGCAAAAAGGCTCATAATGAGAATTGCTGATTCATTTGGGGCGCACAGCGCTTCCTTAAATCAGTGCTTTCTTAAATCATGTTTCCCAAAGTAAAATGCTCCGGATCTGGCGTCAGGTGGAAATCTCAAGCGTTTTCTGTGAAAAGGGCCGGTTGCCCTTGCTACTCCACGCCGTTCTCCGCTTTTCGTCCGGCAAGTTCCCGAAGTTCTTCCCACAGTCTTCTGGCCTCCTTGCCGGAGGCTTCCGGCACATCGATGTTGACGCGCACAAACTGGTCTCCCTTATTCTTGCCGCTGCCAAGGCCTTTGCCGCGCAGACGCAGCTTCTTGCCGCTGCTCGTGCCGGCCTTGATGTCAAGCTCCACCTTGCCGGAAAGCGTGGGCACCGTGACCTTGGCCCCGAGGGCCGCGTCCCAGGGCGGCAGGTGCAGGTCATAGATGACGTCGGCGTCGTCCAGAAGAAAATGCTGATGCGGCAGGATGGAAACCTTCAGATACATGTCGCCGCCTGGGCCGCCCATGGCCCCTGGGTCGCCCTGGCCGCTCAGCCGGATGCGCGCCCCGTTTTTGACGCCCGCCGGAATGTTCACCTCAAGCGAGCGCGGGGCCGCGCCCGGCGCTCCCGAAAGCGTCAGGGCCTTTTTGCCGCCGTGAAAGGCCTCTTCAAGGGTCAGCGCCAAGCCGGCTTCAACGTCCCGACCCTTGCGCGGCTGCTGGGAAAAAGCGCCGTAACCGCCGAAATCCGCGCCGCCGAAGGGCGATCCGCCAAAGGCGCCGCCGCCGAAGGAAGCGCCGGAAAAGCCGCGTCCGCCGCCGCCGAAAAGCGTTTCAAAAAAATCGCTGAACCCGGATGAGGAAAAATCCCCGCCCGAGCCGCTGAAGTTGAAGCGCATGTTCTCGAATCCGGGCGGGCGCTGGAAATTCTGCCCGTGCTGCCAGTTGGGGCCCAACTGGTCGTACATTTTGCGCTTTTCAGGGTCTTTGAGCACTTCATGGGCTTCGTTCACCTCTTTGAAGCGCTCTTCGGACTTCTTGTCGCCCTGGTTGAGATCCGGGTGGTGCTTGCGCGCCAGCTTTTTATAGGCCTTGGCGATGTCTTCCTGAGAGGCGTTTTTGTCTACACCGAGAATTTTATAATAATCTTTATATTCCACGCTCATGCCCTTTGTCTCCTTGCCATGGAAATTCGCGCCCGGCCGCGTTGACGGCAACGGCGCGACCTCTTTATATTGCAGAAATAAGGTCCGTCCTGTAAGAGTCAAGCAGCTTTGCCAGCTATATCAGCGGCATTTGAACGCACACCAGAGCATATATGAAAAACGCCAAAGCCAAAAGCCTGCCCGTGGCCATGTACCACTACATCAATGAATTGCCCGGCGGCATCACGGTTTCGCCGGAGCGCTTCGAGGAACACTGCCGCGCCCTGGCCGCCAAGGGCTGGCGCGGCGTTGGCCTTGACGAGGCCGAAGGCTTTCTCATTCACGGCCGCCCCCTGCCCTTGGGCGCGTTTCTCTTTACCTTTGACGACGGCTACCTTGACAACTACCTGCACGCCATGCCCTTGCTGCGCCTTCACGGCCACCGGGGCGTGGTCTTTGCCGTGTCCAATCGTCTGATGCCGGAGGGGCCGCCGCGCGTTTCGCTTGAGGCCGTTATCGGCCGGCAGGGTCCGCGCCTGCCCGAGGTCGAGGTGCCGGTGACGGTCAGCGCCCAGGGTTTTTCCCTCAGAAACGACGTTTTTCTCAACCATGCCGAAGTCCGGCTCATGGACGGCGAAGGCACTCTGCGCCTTGCCTCTCACGCCAAGGGGCACTATGGCGTGTTCACCGGCCCCGAATTCACGGAATTTTTCAAACCCCGCACCCGCTACCGCACCTTCTACCGCACCGAACTGGACCCGGTTTTCGGCCTGCCGGACTTTCCCGTCAAGGCGGGGCTCGCCCACCGGGCCTTCATGCCGGACCCGGCCCTGATCGAGGCGATCACGCGGCTGGTTCCCCAGGACTTTGACCGGGCCGCCGCCTTTTTCGCCGAGCCCGAAAACGAACGGGAGCTTGCCGCCCTGGTCGCGGGCTTTGCCGCGCGCATGGGCCGGTATGAAAGCGACGCTGAACGCGGCGCCCGCATGCGCCGGGAGATTGTCGGCGGCAAGGAGGAACTGGAAGGCATCCTGGGCCGTCCGGTGCTCTCGCTCTGCTGGCCCTGGGGCCATTATTGCCCGGAAGCCCTTGCCATTGCCAGGGAAGCCGGCTTCCGGCTCTTCTTCACCACCCGCGAGGGCGCCAATCCCCCCGCCGCGCCCGACGCCGTGCGCCGCTTCAAGGCCAAAGACAAAGCGGGCGGCTGGCTGACCAGTCGCGCTTTTTTGTATTCGCGGCCCTTACTGGGCAATCTGTATGCAAAGCTGCGGGTCTAGAGCCAGCGCTTCCTCAGTCTTCCCCGAGACTCAGCAAAGCGGCCAGGGCCGCGCCAAACAGGCCGGCCTGCGCCTTGCGGACGTGGAAAAGCGGCACCCGGCTCAGGAGTTCGCGCTGGGCCGCGCTCAGGTAAAATTCCCCGGCAAAGGCGGGCCGTTCCAGCACGGGCAGGCGCAACGCCATGCCGCCGGTGACGTACACGCCCCCCAGGGCCAGGGTGTCGAGCACAAAGCTTCGGCAGACCCTGGCGTAAAAGCGCGCGAACAGGTCGAGGACTTCGGGATGCTTTAAGGCCTCGGCGCTGGCTTCATGCGGCGGCAGTTCCTTGCCCGTGATAAAGGCCACCAGCAGGGCCAGACCCGAGCCGCTGAGAACCGCATCGCCGATAAGCCGTCCGCCCGGCACGCGCCTGGACGCGAATTCGGCAAAGGCGCATTCGCGTTTCCCGGAAAACGGCACCTCCGCGTGGCCGCCCTCGCTTGGCAGGACCCTGGCCCCGGACAACCGGGCCAGCCGGGTCAGTCGGGACGCCGGGGATTGGCTCTGATCCCCGGACATTTTCGCGGGCAGCACAAGCGCCTTGCCAAAGCCTGTGCCGGCGCCGACCACGGCCACAGGCGCCCCCGGCGCCGGAGCGCCGGGCAGGACCAGTACGGCGTCAATGGCTTCCGGCATCAGGCAGGCATAGCCCTGGGCCACGAAATCGTTGATGAGGCTCACCCGCTTGATGCCGAGCGCCTGCCGGACCTCGTCGGCGCGGACCAGCCAGGGGAGGTTGGATATCCGGCAGGTTTCAAAGCCCTCAGGCCCGAGGATGGGGCCGGCCGGGGCGATGACGGCCGCCTCTGGAATCATTTCCTCGCCATCCGCCAGAAGGGGCTCCGCGCCGTCACCCGGCCGGCGCAGAGCCGCCAGGGCCTGGCTGAAAGTGGCGTATTCCGCCCCTTTGAGCCATTGTTCCCGCACCAGAGCAAGAAGCGGAGCGTCCGGGTCCGCGCTTTGCGCGGCGAACAGGGCGAACCGGGCATTGGTGGCGCCGATGTCGGCGGCGAGCAGCATGGTCATAAAATTAGTGTTTCCCTAGAAATAGGAGCCTATGCCGCCATGGGGAATTTGCTCAACCCGGCCCACCAGTTTGCCGAGCTTCGGGCTCTTGCCGGGGCGGGCAAGAACGGGCGCGTCGGCGGCCGGCAACGGGGCCTGGCTGTCCCGGCTCAGGTCGACGGCCGCGTCCGCCCTGGCCGAGAAGTCGCTTATCTGATCCTGGCAGCCGTGGAGCAGTTCCTCGCCGCCAGGAGCGCGGGCGTTTTTATCCCGCCGGGCGCTTTCCGCCGCGCTTTGCAGCCGCTCCTCCAGACACAGCGGCGCGCGCTCACGGTATTCGACAACCACGCGGATGTCGTCATCAGGCGTGGACGACCAGCGTTTTGCCAGCCAGAAGGCCGGGGTCTGGCGGCCGTTTTCCCGCCACAACTGGCCGAACCAGTCGCTTTCGGCGTCAACCGGCAGAATCTGCACGGTCCAGTTGCGGCCTCCGGCCAGAAGGGTGCTGTAAAATACGGCCTGGGGCAAGGCGAAACTTTCCTTTTCCCAGCGCCAGGAGTAGCGATCCACCTCGCTGACGACAGCATGCGCCTGACGGTCGATCATCTCCTGGCCGGGGTCGGAAAAAAGGGCATAGGTGAAAGCGGCGTTGGGGTTGGGGAGAACATCGGCGGGCACAGCCACCCTGAGGGAACCGGTCGAGGCAAGGGTCAGCGGCGGCGCGAAGGCGGCCTGGAAAGCGCTCCGGCCGCCAGAGGAAAAGCCCCGTTCAAAGGCCCCGTGCTGACGGTTGGCGCACGCGGACAGACACAGGCCCAGGATGATGCAGGAAACAACGAGGCGGCGACGTGGCATAGGGCGACTCCAGATTGAGGCGAAAGGGTATTCACGAAGCATAGCCCGTCGTCTGTCATTGCGCAAGACCGGCGAAGGCGGGCCGATAGGGTATTAAAGCTGTGGGGCGAGTTCTCCGAAAGGAGGATACCCCGCCGCAATCGTGGCGGGCGTCATCGTGGCCCTTGTTATGCGCTGCCTGTAGCGTAGAATAAGAATTGCCCCGGAGGAACCACCCATTCCTGCCGGGGCGAAAACCAAAGTGATGAAATAATTCACGGAGGACTTGCCCCAGGGCCGGTGGTGTTATCGCACTTCCGGCCCGCTTGTTTTTTACATAACCTCGCCGCCGGGAAATGGCAAGAGGTCCCCTGTGGAGTGTTGCGCGCGTGTCCGGCTCAAGAGTTGCTTTTTTTGCGCAACGCTTCCCTGATGAGGGGTCCAGGGG
>JAIRTI010000292.1 GCA_031255035.1 Desulfovibrio sp. | reverse complement strand
AAAACATACACCATCCATCACGGCGGCAACCACGCCCAACTCGGCGCGGCCTGGGTGATGCGGGAAACGCGGAACGGCCCGGTGGCCCGGGCCGTGCTCTACCATGTGTACTGGCCTTTTGCCGAAAAGGACGATGACCTGCTCAACCCGGATATCTTCATGGTCATGGCCATTATCTACGCGGACAAACGCACTCGGCACGACGTGTACGTCAGCCTTGACGAGCGCTACGAGGATCTGGTCGAGCGCTATGGCGTGACGGATTTCATCATACACCGCATTGCCCGCTCGCTGGAACAGGGCAAGCGCATTGAGGCGGCCTTTTCGCGCCTTCTGGGAGTGAAGCTGAATGAATGTATTGTTGATCGCGGGAGGCTGGTCGAGCGAACGTGACGTTTCGCTTTCCGGCGGCAAAGGCATCAAAAAGGCCCTGGCGGAACTGGGACATGCCGTGACCGTCCACGACCCGGCCCTGTCGCTGGACGGCCTTATGGAAGCGGCGGCCGGCAAGGATTTCGCCTTCATCAACCTGCACGGCTCTCCAGGCGAGGACGGCCTCATCCAGGCCATGCTGGACAGGGTGGGCTGCCCGTATCAGGGTTCCGGCCCGGCCGCCTCCATCCTGGCCCTGAACAAGGCCGCGGCCAAGTCCCTGTTCAGGGGCGTCGGCCTGGCGAGCCCGGCCTGCCGTTTCTTGAACGAACGCCCCGAGAAAGACTGGCAGCCCATGCTGTCCTACCCGCTGTTCATCAAGGCCAACACCGGCGGCTCAAGCCTGCATATGGAAAAGGTGGAGCGCCCCGGCGACCTGGGCGCCGCTCTTGATCGGCTGTTCGCGGTCAACACGGCCTACCTGGTTGAAAGCGCGGTGCCCGGCCATGAAATTACCTGCGGCATTCTCGGCGAGCTTACGGGGGATCGCGAAGATCCCGTCGCCTTGCCGCCGATTTTGATCAAGCCCGCGTCGGGCGCTATCTTTGACTATACCAGCAAATACTCGCCCGGCGGGGCCGAGGAGCTTTGCCCGGCGCCCATCGCCCCCGGTCTGACGCGCACAATCCAGGCCATGGCCCTGGCCGCGCACCGGGCACTTGGGTGTGAAGGTTACAGCCGCGCTGATTTCATCGCTCCCGACATCATGGATGACAGTGCGACGCCCATGCTGCTGGAGGTCAACACCCTGCCCGGCATGACGGCGACAAGCCTGCTGCCGAGAGAGGCGGCCGTCATCGGACTTTCCTTCCCGCGGCTTGTCGCCCGCCTGATGGACCTGGGCCTTGCCCGGCATCGTCGGGCGGCGTCCGGAAAAGCCTTCGAAGCTCCGGACCGGACATGATCGCCAAAACGGCCTGCGGCGCTCTGCACGGCGTTGACGCCTTCCGCGTTGACCTTGAAGTCGATTACGCCCGCGCGGGTCTGCCCGGCTTTACCATGGTCGGCCTGGCCGAGGGCGCTGTCCGCGAATCGCGCGACAGGGTCTTTGCCGCGCTGCGCAACGGCAACTACCGCCTGCCGCCCGCCCGCATCACCGTGAACCTCGCCCCGGCCGACCGCAAAAAAGGCGGCAGTTCCTACGACCTGCCCCTGGCCGCCGGATTGCTGGTGGCCGCAGGGCTCTTGCCGGAAAACGCCACCGAGGGTCTGTTCATGGCCGGGGAACTGTCGTTGACCGGGGAACTGAAGAGCGTCAAGGGCGTCCTGCCTCTGGCCATCCTGGCGAGAGACCAGGGGGCGCGCGCGTTTCTCGTGCCCGAGGCCAATGCCGGCGAGGCCGCCGTCGTTAAAGGGCTCACCGTCTACGGCCTGAAAAGCCTCGGGCAGGCCGCGGCCTTTCTGGCCGGGGGCGCCGGCGGCCTTGAGGCGGCTGCGCCGACGGACCTTGAAGGGGACGGCGCGAACGCGCCTTTCCCCCTCGACTTTGCCGACGTCAAAGGCCAGGAACACGCCAAACGAGCCGTGACCATCGCGGCCGCCGGCGGGCACAACTTGTTGCTGCTCGGCCCGCCCGGCAGCGGCAAGACCATGCTGGCCCAGCGGCTGCCCGGCGTGCTGCCGCCCCTTTCCTTTGACGAGGCCCTGGAAGTCACGAAGATTTACAGCGTTGCCGGCGAATTGACGGACGGGCGCGGAATCATCAGGCAAAGGCCCTTCCGCAGCCCGCACCATACAATTTCCGATCCGGGCCTGGTGGGCGGCGGCAGCATCCCGAGACCCGGCGAAATTTCCATGGCCCATCGGGGTGTGCTCTTTCTTGACGAACTGCTTGAGTTCCGCAAGCAGACCCTGGAGGTTCTCAGGCAGCCGCTGGAAAACGGCTCGGTCACCATTGCCCGCGCGGCCCAATCCCTGACCTATCCGGCAGACTTCATGCTCGTGGCGGCCATGAACCCCTGTCCCTGCGGCTACCTGACGGACAGCCGCCGGGCGTGCGCCTGCGGCGAGGCCGACATCAAACGCTACCGGGCGCGCCTTTCCGGCCCGTTGCTGGACCGCATCGACCTGCATGTGGACGTGCCGGCCGTGCCCTATGACGATTTGCGGACCGAAAAAGCGGGCGCCACGTCCGCGACCATGCGCGCCCAGGTGCTGGAGGCCCGCCATATTCAGAACGAGCGCTATGCGAAAAGCCGCTGCCGCTGCAACGCCGACCTTTCCGGCCGCGAACTCGAACGCCATTGCCGCCTTTCATCCGAGAGCCACGCCTTTCTGGGCGAAGCGGTCAACGCCCTGCGCCTTTCGGCCCGCGCCTACACAAGAATACTGCGCATCGCCAGAACCATAGCCGACCTTGAAAAGGACAGTACGGTCGCCACCCGCCACCTGGCCGAAGCCATCAACTGCCGGGCTCTGGACAGAATGAAGGAGTGATGCGGAGCGGCA
>JAIRTI010000291.1 GCA_031255035.1 Desulfovibrio sp. | reverse complement strand
CTGATTACTCTCGCACAGGTCAATGGGCGAGTCCAGAGAAGAATCGCGCCGCCAGCAATTCTAATTTTGTCGAAGCCAATTTGATCGCATGTGGGCTCTGCCCACACCCGCCAGGACCTTGCCGGCCCTGGACCCGGCGAATGGGTGGCTGATAGTGCTGCCCTGTTGATGTGCGCAGTTGGAACCCAAACTGAGAGGGTCCGGGGCAGCGCCCCGGCCGCCGGAGGCATTGCCTTTCACAGTTGGCAAATGGGGGGCCGCAAAAAGCTCATAATGAGAATTGCTGCAAACGGGCATGGCAACTTGAACCCAATCGAACAATAGCGTAGCTTGAACTTGCGCGGCTACTCTCACTGCCTCTGCGCCTGGCACGGCGCAAACCGGAAAAGAGGGTAGCAGCCGATGCGGTACGTGATCGCCTTGATCATCGCGCTGGCTGTGGTGCTTTTACTGGCGTCTGACGCACGGTAAAAGTTGACCCCGACCAGATGACACCTGGTCGGGGTCGAAAACTGTAACCACCTCGGTAGCCGCGCACGGGGGCGCTAACCACGCCGTGCCAGCCCTGGCTGTCTGTTTCCGCAGTAGCCGGGGCTCCCCTTTTACTTAACGCTGGAATGGCTGCCTGTCAACTGGTCACGGCCTTGGCCGGTGGAGCATTCACCCGTTCAGTGCGGCGCCGAGCCGGCGGATTCGTCCAGGCAACCCTGCATACGCAGAGAGCGGTACAAAGGCGTTATGTTGTCGCGGCCGGGATACAGTTCGCCGCTGCCGGCAAGAAGCGCCTGCGGCAGAACTTCATCCACATGGTTGACCACCGTAATGGTCAGGCCCTTGAGGATGTCGTCCGGCACCTCTTTGAGGTCTTTTTCGTTGTCCTTGGGGATGATCACGCTGGTGATGAGCCCCCTTTGCGCGGCGAACAGCTTTTCGCGCAGGCCGCCGATGGGCAGCACCCGGCCGCGCAGGGTGATTTCGCCGGTCATGGCGATGTCGTTGCGCACCGGGATGCCCAGCAACGCCGAGACCAGCGAGGTGGCCAGGGTGATGCCCGCTGACGGGCCGTCCTTGGGAATCGCCCCTTCGGGCACGTGGATGTGGATGTCGATTTCCTTGTGGAAGTCCGGCCGAAGGCCGAACATATCCGACCGGGAACGCACGTAGGAGAGCGCCGCGCGGGCGGATTCCTGCATCACCTCGCCGAGCTTGCCGGTGGTAAGCACCTTGCCGGTGCCGGGCATGAGGGCGGTTTCCACCATGAGCATTTCGCCGCCGAGTTCTGTATAGGCAAGGCCGATGCACACGCCGATCTGCGGGTCGTCCTCGCGCTCGCCGTAGCGGTATTTTTTCACGCCCAGGAATTGCGACAAATTCTGGCAGGTGACGATGACCTGTTTTTCCAGGTCGTCAAGGGCCACGATCTGCATGGCGGATTTCCGGCAGATGGCCGCTATTTCACGCTCAAGGTTTCTGACGCCCGCCTCCTTGGTGTAGCTGCGGATGATTTCAAGCAGGCCGTTGTTCGACAGGCGCAGATTTTTCGTTTCAAGCCCGTGGGCCTCGATTTGTTTGGGCAGCAGGAAATGCTTGCCGATGCTGTGTTTTTCGTTTTCGAGGTAGCCGGGCAGTTTGATGATTTCCATACGGTCCTGCAAAGGCAGGGGGATGGAGTGGAGCGAGTTGGCCGTGGTGATGAAAAACACCTGGGACAAGTCGTAATCCATATCAAGGTAGTGGTCGACAAAGGCGTTGTTCTGCTCCGGGTCCAGCACCTCCAGCAAGGCCGAGGACGGGTCGCCCCGGAAATCCGTGCTGAGTTTGTCAATCTCATCCAGGCAGAAGAGCGGGTTGTTGTACTTCACCCGTTTGAGCGACTGGATGATTTTGCCGGGGAGCGCGCCCACGTAGGTGCGGCGGTGCCCGCGTATCTCCGCCTCGTCGCGCACGCCGCCCAGGGAAAGGCGCACGAACTCGCGGCCCGTGGCTTTGGCCACGGATTTGGCAAGCGACGTCTTGCCGACGCCGGGCGGGCCGACCAGACAGAGGATGGGGCCTTTGAGCTTGTTCACCAGCTTCTGCACGGCCAGAAACTCCAGGATGCGCTCCTTGGGCTTTTGCAGGCCGTAATGATCGGCATCCAGAATCTGGCGGGCGTTTTCAATATCAATGGCCGCGTCTTTGAGGATGTTCCAGGGCAGGTCCAGCACCCAGTCAACATAGTTGCGCACCACGGTATACTCAGCGGACGAAGGCGGTATCTGGCGGAGCTTCTTGACTTCGCGCAAGGCTTTTTCCCGCGCTTCATCCGGCATGTTTTTCCCGCCGAGACGCCGCTCAATCTCGTTGACTTCCTCCTGGGGGTCGTCTTCCCGGCCCATCTCTTTGTTGATGGCCTTGATCTGCTCGTTCAGATAATATTCGCGCTGGTTGCGCTCCATCTGCGTCCTGACCCGGTTTTTGATCCGCTTTTCAATGCCGGCCGCCGATATCTCGCCCTGGAGCAATCCATAGACCATCTCCAGACGCTCCACCGGGTTGGCCGTTTCAAGGGCGGCCTGCTTTTTCAGATAATCGACCTTGAGGTGCGGGGCCACGGCGTCGGCCAGCACGCCGGGGTTGGTGTTGGCCGTTATGGCCTGCATCACTTCGAGCGTCAGCTTTTTATTCATCTTGGCGTAGTCGTCGAGGGTTTCAAGCATGGCGTTGACAGCGGCCATATGCCCCTGGCCGCTGACCGGCACTTCCGCGCAGGGCCGCACCAGGGCCAGTTGAAAACCTTCACCTTCGGCCGGTTCGGCGCCGTTCTCGGACAAAGGCCCCGGCGCGGCCGTCCAATGGGCGCGGTACAGGCCTTCAAACAGAACCTTGATGGAGCCGTCCGGAAGGCGCAGCAGTTGCAGAACCCGGCTCACCGTGCCTATTTTGAACAAATCTTCGGCTTCGGGTTTGGTCAGCGTCGAATCGCTCTGGGCCACAAGAAAAATTTGCCTGTCGTGCATCTCAATGGCCTTTTCAATGGCCTTGATGGAGCCTTCGCGCCCGACAAACAGCGGGGCGATGGCCCTGGGAAACATGACCACCTCGCGCAAGGGCATGAGCGGCAGTTCCAACGGCGGCAGTACGCTTCTGTATTCAGCCATGAGATCTCCTGAAAAATGGGGCCGCCGGCGGCGTGCCCGTCCCGTCGAGGGCGGCCCATTTCGTTCTGTTGTCTTCCGCTTTCGGGCCGGACAAGGCCCGCCAAAGCGTCCTGGAAGCCCAAAAAAGTCTATTGCCCGGCGGCTTCGGCCGTTCCGGACTGGTTGGACAAAGCGTCGCGCTCGTAGATAAGCAGCGGCGGCTTGTGCTTGTCCACCACAGCGGCGTTGACCACGCACTCCATGAGCCCGGTTTCGGACGGCAGGGAATACATGATGTCGAGCATGGCGGTTTCCAGCACGTTGCGCAGACCGCGCGCCCCGGTTTTTTGTTCGATGGCCTGTCTGGCCACGGCCTGCATGGCGTCCTGGGTGAAACGCAAGGTGACGTTGTCCAGTCCGAACAGCTTCTGGTACTGGCGCACCAGGGCGTTTTTCGGCTCGGTGAGCACCCGCACCAGATCGTCTTCCAAAAGCTCGTCCAGGTGGGTGATCACCGGAATACGGCCGACAAACTCGGGAATCAGGCCGAACTTGACCAGGTCGTTGGGGTGTACCTGTTCGAGATAATCCAGATCGGACTTCTTTTTCACCGCGCCGTTTTTGCTTTTCTTTTCGCCGCCCTCGATGCGGGCGCCAAAGCCCATGGCCCGCCCGCGTGTGCGCTGGGACACGATTTTTTCAAGCCCCACAAAAGCGCCGCCCAGAATGAACAGGATATTGGAAGTATCCATGCGGATGTATTCCTGCTGCGGATGCTTGCGCCCTCCCTTGGGGGGGATGTTGGCCTCGGTGCCTTCAATGATTTTCAGCAGGGCCTGCTGCACGCCTTCGCCGGACACGTCGCGGGTGATGGAGGGGCTGTCGCCCTTGCGGGAAATCTTGTCGATTTCGTCAATATAAATGATGCCCCTGGCCGCGGCCTCAAGGTCGTAATCGGCGTTCTGAAGCAACTGGACGAGGATGTTCTCCACATCTTCGCCCACATAGCCGGCTTCGGTAAGCGTGGTGGCGTCGGCAATGGCGAAAGGCACGTTCAGGACGCGGGCCAGGGTTTTGGCCAGCAGGGTCTTGCCGCTGCCCGAAGGCCCCATGAGCAGGATATTGCTCTTTTCAAGCTCCACGTCGTCGCCGATGGCCTCTTTAAAAAAGACGCGCTTGTAATGGTTGTACACGGCAACGGCCAATATCTTTTTGGCCCGATCCTGGCCTATGACATATTCGTCGAGGCGGGCCTTCAATTCGGCGGGGGGCAGCAAGCCGCCTTCCTCGCGCACTTCGTCCATGGTCTGACTGGCCATTATTTCATTGCACAAGACGACGCATTCGTCGCAAATGCAGATTTTGTCGGGGCCTTCGATAAGGCGTTTGGCCTCGTCGTCGCCTTTGTCGCAAAAGGAGCAGCGCAGACCCCCCTTGCCGTTCTTTCCGGGCTTTTTACTCATTTTCGGTCCTCTTTCATTCGAATGCGCGCCGGACGGGTGATTTTCCCGGCGCAAGCGGCCGCAAGGGCCGCCGTTCAGATGATCATTCGCCTTTTTCGTTTGCCGGCAGGTCGTCACGCGTGGTCACCACGCGGTCGATAAGGCCCAGATTCGCGGCCTCGGCGGCGCTCAGAAAATTATCCCGCTCGGTGAGGCCGGCGATCCTTTCGACGCTCTGCCCGCTGTGTTCGGCCATGATTTCGTTGAGCATCTCGCGCAGACGCAGCACCTCGCGGGCGTGGATGTCTATATCCGTGGCCTGGCCGCGAAATCCGCCCGAAGGCTGGTGGATCATGATGCGGCTGTGCGGCAGGGCGTAACGCAGGCCGGGGCTGCCGGCGCACAGGAGCAAAGCGCCCATGCTCGCCGCCTGGCCCATGCAGAAGGTAGCCACCGGGCAGGTGATGTAGCGCATGGTGTCGTATATGGCCAGTCCGGCGGAAACAACCCCGCCGGGGGAGTTTATGTAGAGGTAGATTTCCTTTTCCGGGTCTTCGGATTCAAGGAAAAGCAACTGGGCGCAGATGAGCGAGGCCACGTGATCATCAACGGCCTCGCCCAGAAGGACGATGCGGTCCTTGAGCAGACGCGAATAGATGTCATAGGCGCGTTCCGTGCGGCCGGTGGTTTCAATAACCATGGGGATGGGCATGTACGGATCTCCTGAAATGCTGCGGCGGGCGGGGCCCGCGATATCGGAATCAATGAGCTTTGACGCAAAGCCCGCGTTCTCTTTGCGGCCGGGCCGGGCGGCCCGAGGGCGGGAACAAGCGGGGCTGCCGACATAATGCAATATTCACGCCAACATAAGGGGAAAAATTTGCACGGTCCGGCATCAACCCCTCACTTAACAGTAAGCCTTCTATATCCAAAGGGCAAGATCGCGCCGGCAGGGAGCAGCAATGCTAAATTTTGCCGAAGCCAATTTGATCGCATGTGGGCTCTGCCCACAGCGCCAGGCCGCCGGCCCCAGTTCCGTCCCTGGCCCCGGCGATTGGGTGGCTGATAGTGGCGCCCTGTTGATACGTGTAGACGGAACCCAACAAAATGCCGGGCTTGCGGGCGGACTGTCAAAAATCCGTCTTCCTCAGGCAACCCTGTGAAACACGTTGCCCGAGCCTACAAGGGCAAGCGGCCCTGAGTCATCAAACAAATATTATTTGGCAAATATTATTTGGCGCATATTATTTGGCGCATATTATTTGGTGCGAGGGGGGGGAGTTGAACCCCCACGCCGAAGCGCTGGATTCTAAGTCCAGTGCGTCTACCAGTTCCGCCACCCTCGCTGACGCCAGGCCGCCCCGCAAACGCCTGTCCGCGCGGAGCGGCGGCAAATGTAGCTTTCCTGCATTGGGCTGTCAATGTCGCGGCTTGTCATTCGTCAACTGT
>JAIRTI010000281.1 GCA_031255035.1 Desulfovibrio sp. | reverse complement strand
AAAAAGCCGGCCGGCGCGGCCTTTTCGGCCGAGCCCGAACGCGGCGCCGACGGCCAGGCCGTCTCGTCCGCCCCGGCGCTGGCCCCACGCGAGCATGAAAGCGAAGTTGACAGCGGCGATGCGGATGATTCCCGGCCCGCGTCTCAGGTGCGCGTCATATCGCGGCCCGACCCGGGCAGCGCGCCGGCTCCGGCGAGGCAGCGGCGCGCGGAGAGCCGTCCGGGATACCGCTCCGGCGCTCCGGCCGGGCAACGGCCGGGCGGTTCAGCCGGGCAACGCCCCGGCGGTCCTCCGCGTTCCGGCGGCCCGGCCAGACCCGGCGGCTTTTCACCCCGGCCCGGCGGGGCCGGCGGCGCGTCGGCCCCCTTTGCCCCGGCTTCTCCGGAAGGAGACAGCCGCAAAAAACGCCAGAAGGGCAGGCGCACCGTTGAATTCGGCGATTCCAGAAGCCGCGCGGCTGATGATGATCACGGTTGGAGCAAGTCCTCTTCCCGGCGCAAACCGCGCAAGCAGCGCGACGCGGCGCCCATGGGCGGCACTCAGCCGGTCAAGGCCGTCAAGCGTAAAATCAAAGTGGACGAATTTATCCGGGTGGCGGACCTCGCCCACCAGATGGGCCTGAAATCCGGGGAGATCATCAAGGTGCTCTTTTCGCTCGGAATCATGGCCACCATCAACCAGAGCCTGGATGTGGACACGGCTACCCTGGTGGCCGGCGAGTTCGGCTATGAAATTGAAAAGGTCGGCTTCTCCGAACAGGACATTATAGGCGCCCAGCAGGATCATTTTGACGACAAGTCCGACGATTACGTCACCAGGCCGCCGGTTGTCACCATCATGGGCCATGTCGACCACGGAAAAACCTCGCTGCTTGACGCCGTCCGCAAATCCTCGGTGGTTACCGGCGAAGCCGGCGGCATCACCCAGCATATCGGCGCCTACCATGTAAAAACCAAGCGCGGCGAAATAGTGTTTCTGGATACGCCGGGCCACGAGGCCTTTACCGCCATGCGCGCCAGAGGCGCGAAAGTCACGGACATCGTTGTGCTTGTGGTGGCCGCCGACGACGGCGTCATGGAACAGACGAAAGAGGCCATCAACCACTCCCGCGCGGCCGGCGTGCCCATCATGGTGGCGGTCAACAAGATGGACAAGGAAGCGGCAAACCCCGACCGCGTCAAGCGCGAGCTTTCCGAACAGGGGCTCGTGGCCGAAGACTGGGGGGGAGACACCACCTTCAGCTACGTGTCGGCCAAAACCCGCCAAGGCCTTGACGATCTGCTTGAACTGCTGGCCTTGCAGGCGGAGATTCTCGAACTTAAAGCCAACCCCAAGCGCCCGGCTCTGGGTCATATTGTCGAAGCCAAGCTGGACAAGGGGCGCGGCTCCCTGGGCACGGTTCTCATCCAGCAAGGGACGCTGCATGTCGGCGACGCCTTTGTCTGTGGCGTGCATTCGGGCCGGGTGCGGGCCATGTTCAATGATCAGGGCAAAAAGGTCAAAGAAGCCGGCCCCTCCATGCCCGTGGAAGTGCAGGGCTTTGAAGGCGTGCCCGAAGCCGGCGAGGAATTCATCGTCATCGCCGATGAAAAGGCGGCCCGGCGCATCGCCGAAGCCCGCGCCCTCAAACAGCGCGAACGCGAACTGGCCAAGGAATCCAAGATCACCCTGGAAACCTTCCTGGCCCAGAAGGCCGACAGCGTCGAGGCCGAAGTGCTCAACCTGGTGGTCAAGGCCGATGTGCAGGGCTCGCTCGAAGCCATTACCGACGCCCTGCGCAAGCTTTCGACGGACAAGGTGCGCATCAGCGTCATTCACGGCGGCACCGGTGCCATTTCCGAGTCGGATGTGCTGCTGTCGACCGCGTCCAACGCCATCATTATCGGCTTCAACGTGCGTCCCACGGTGAAAGCCAAGGAACTGGCCGAACAGGAAAAGGTCGACATTCGTTTTTACGACATCATCTACAAGCTTGTGGAAGAAATCAAAAGCGCCATGGAAGGCATGCTCGCGCCTGTCGAACGCGAGATTTTCCTCGGCACGGCGGACGTGCGCGAAACCTTTTCGGTGCCGAAAATCGGCCTTATTGCCGGCTGCCACGTTTCGGACGGAAAGATCACGCGCAACGGCCAAATCCGTCTGTTGCGGGACGGGGTGGTCGTACACACCGGCAAAATCGGCTCGCTGCGCCGCTTCAAGGACGACGTGCGCGAGGTGGCCAAAGGCTATGAATGCGGCATCGGCCTTGAAAACTACAATGATATCAAGGTGGGTGACGTCATAGAAACCTTTGAAATCGTTGAAGAGGCCGACACCCTGTAGGAAGCGCCGGGCCGATCCTGCAACAGGCGGTGAGCGTATGTTTATCGGCATTCTGGGCGTTGAGTTCCGCCTGCACGGCAATGAGTCCCTCAAGGATAAACGCCGGGTTGCGAACAGCCTGAAACAGAAGGTGCGCAACAAGTTCAACGTGAGCGTCGCGGAGGTGGGCAGCGAAAACGACATGGGGCGACTCAGCCTGGCGGTGGTTTCGGTCAGCAATGAAAGACGCCACCTTGAGAGCCGCCTGGACAAATGCCTGTCCATGATCGAAGCCGTGTGCCCCGAAGAACTGGTCTACAGCGAACTGAACATCCAGGGTGAAGACATGCCCTGAACGGGCGTCCAGCCACGGGAACGTCACATCATGCCGAATCCTCTCCTCCGCGTTGAAGACGCCCTCGCCTCCGCCAGGCGTGTGCTGGTGGCAACTCATATTACTCCCGACGGCGACGCTGTCGGCTCGGCCGCCGCCCTGGCGCGCATTGCCCAACACCTTGGCTGCGAGGCGCGACTGCTGCTGCCCGGCGGCATGCCCCCGGCCTTTTCCTGGCTGTCTCTTTCCGCGGCCCCGGCGAGCCGAGTCAGCGAACTTGACGGCTTTACGCCGGATCTGCTCGCGTTCGTTGATTGCGGGGACGCCAGCAGGGCCGGCCCGGAACTTGACGCCTTTGTCGGGCAAAAACGCTTGCCCGACACCGGATGGGAGCACACCCGCACCCTGAACATCGACCATCACCTCAGCAATCCGCTGTTTGCCGACATCAACTGGGTTGAAGCCGACAGCGCCGCTACGGGCGAACTTGTGGGGCGTCTGGCCGAGCACCTGGGCATATCCCTTGCCGGTTCCCTGGGCGAGGCGCTGTACCTGGCGCTTGTCACGGACACGGGCAATTTCACTTACAGCAACACCGGACCGGCGTGTCTGGGCATGGCCGCGCGCATTGTGGCTTCGGGCCTTGACGTGGCGGCCTTTACCGACAAGAGCGAGAATACCTGGCGCCTGGAGCGCATGCATTTGTGGGGCAGGCTTTTCGCCGAAGTAACCCTGCACGCCCACGGGGCCGTGGCCCGGTGCGCCGTGCCGCGCTCGTATCTTGCCGAGCGCGGTCTGGACAATCAGGACCTTGAGGGCCTGGCGTCGTGGCTCAGACGCATCCGGGGCGTGCGGGTCTCGCTGTTTCTCCGGGAAGAGGGGCCGGCGCTTTGCAAGATCAGTCTGCGTTCCATGGGGGATTTCGACGTGCGGGCCGTGGCCGCGCTGTATGGCGGCGGCGGGCACGCCTCGGCCGCCGGGGCCAATGTTGAGCTGCCCCTTGCCGAGGCGGCGGAGACGGTGCTGCGTGAGATAGAGTCGCGCCTT
>JAIRTI010000172.1 GCA_031255035.1 Desulfovibrio sp. | reverse complement strand
AACGACGCCGGAACGCCGGGCGCGGCATCCGCCCAAAGCCCTGCCGCCGTCGCCGAACCGGAACTCGTTGACGACGATGAAGACGCGGCGCTGGAAGATGAAGAGCGGGAACTTGACGGGGATTTAACCGACGACCTTGCCGACGACCTTGCCGACATCCTTTCCGCCGACAGCGCTCTCTCCTCGGGAGCGGCCGAGGCGCACGGCGAAAGCGACGCGCTTTTGCCCGCGCGCGGCACGCGCGGCGCTCTGGCCCCCTTCACCAGCCGGCCGCCGGATCGCGCACGGGACAGCCTGCAAATATATCTGCGTGAAATCAACCGTTTCCCGCTGCTTGAACCCGACGAAGAGGTGGAACTGGCCCGAAGGGTGCGCGACCATGACGACCCGGACGCGGCCTTCCGGCTGATTTCGTCGCACCTGCGCCTTGTGGTGCGCATAGCCATGGATTTCCAACGCCGCTGGATGCAGAATGTTCTGGACCTGGTGCAGGAAGGCAATGTCGGCCTGGTGCGGGCCGTCAGCAAATTCGATCCCGAAAAGGGCATCAAGTTCTCCTATTACGCCACATTCTGGATAAAGGCGTATCTGCTTAAATTTATTATGGATAACTGGCGTATGGTCAAAATCGGCACCACCCAGACCCAGCGCAAACTTTTTTACAACCTCAACAAAGAGCGCCAGCAACTCGCCGCCCAGGGCTTTACGCCCGATTCGGCAACCCTGGCCGAACGGCTGAATGTTTCCGAGGACCAGATTATTGAAATGGAACAGCGGCTCGACGCCTCGGACATGAGTCTGGACGCGCCCATCGGCGATGACGATTCGGGCGGGGCTTCGCGTATGGATTACCTGCCGGCTCTCGGTCCCGGCATTGAGGAAACGCTCGGCAACAATGAAATATCCTCCATGGTGCGCGAACGGCTCGAATCGCTGGTGCCTTCGCTCAACGACAAGGAACAGTATATTCTCGAACACCGTCTTTTATCGGATGACCCGGTCACCTTACGCGAAATAGGCGATATCTTTCATGTGACCAGAGAACGGGTCCGGCAGATTGAGGCAAGGCTTCTGCAAAAGGTGCGCGATCACCTTTTCAAGAATATCAAAGACTTTTCACGCGACTGGATTGAACAATAATGACCTGCTCACCGTCTTTGCGCGTCCCTTTTTGCCGCCCGCGCCTTTTCTTCGGGCTTATCGTCCTGGCCCTGATCTTTTTTTCGGCCACCCCGCTTTTCCCCGCCTTTGGCGCCGCCACCGCGACGGACAAAGCGCAGCCGGAAGGCAAAGCCCTGCTTCGCCTTATCGATCCCTCACGCTGGCGGCTGAGCCCGGAAGCGGAGCATCTCTATTACTATCTGTTGCTTTCTCAAGGTCTTGCGGATAATTCGCAGACCGTCATCAGTTTCGCCCTCAAAGGCCTGCTGAAGCTGGACCCGACCCTGGAGGTTTTTCAGGACGGCGCGACCATCCTGCTGGCCCGCGGCGAATACGCCGCCGCTGAAAGCACCGCGAAAGACGGCCTCAGGCGCTTTCCCGACGATCCGCTTCTGGTGCTGCTTCTTTCCGGCGCGTACAGCGAAAGCGATCGGCCCCTGCTGGCTATCCGCCTGCTGGAAGACCACCTGAAAAAGAAGCCGGACGCCGCCGACATCGCCGAAGAACTGGTGCGCCTCTATATCAGGGAAGGCCAGGACGAAAAAGTCGCCGACTTCCTCGGCCGCATGCCGCAACCCAAGGACGATCCCCAGTCCGAACTCTTCCGCGCCGGCGTGCTGTCCACGGTGGGCCGCAACGATGAAGCGAAAAAACTGTTGCGGGACATGGTGACCAAGGATCCTCGCTTTATCGAAGCCTGGCTCGAACTGGCCTACATTGCCGAGCGCGAGGGCAAAAACGACGAGGCCCTTGAGGCCTACGACAAGGCCTCGGCCATCATGCCGGACAATCCCGAAATCTGGTTCCGCGTGGCCATGGTCCACCTTGAGGCCAAGCGTCCGGAAGAGGCCTTGCGCAGCCTTGAAAAAGTCCCGCCGTCAGGCCCGATGTTCATGCAGGCGGCCATGCGCTTCGCCTCGGCCCGCCGCTATGCCGAAGCCGAGGACCTGCTGGGCAAGGCGGCCGCCAGCGGGGCGGGCAAGGACGAGTGCGCGCTGCTGCTCTCCATGATGAAGCAGGAAGCCTCGAAAGACCCCAAGGACGGCCTGCCGCCCCTGGCGGATATTCCCTCCGACAGCCCGCTGTACCCCGCCGCCCTGGAGCAGAAAGCCCGCATCCACATGATGGCGAAAGAATACGACAAGGCGCTGCGCGAGGCCGGGGAGGCGCGCAGGCGCTATCCTGAACGCAAAGAATTATGGGGGCTTGAGGCCTACGCGCTGGTCAAGCTCAACAAGACCAGGGAGGCCGAGGCCCTTCTCAAGGAGGCCCTCAAACAGACCCCGGACGATGAAGACCTGCTTTTTTCCCTGGGCAGCGTTCAGGACCAGATCGACAAAAAAGGCGCCGCCATGAAAACCATGGAGCGCCTGATCGCCCTGAACCCCAGGAATCATCAGGCCCTGAACTATATCGGCTATTCCCTGGCGGACGCCGGCAAGGAGTTGCAGCGCGCCTTGAAACTCATCAGCGCCGCCCATGAATTGCAGCCGGACGCCGATTACATAGTTGATTCCCTGGCCTGGGTGCAGTACCGCCTGGGGCGTTTCGGCGAGGCCTGGCAAAATATCAACCGCTGCCTGGAACTGGGCGGGGACGACCCGACCATCTGGGAACATTACGGCGACATCGCCCTGGCCCTCGGCAAAAAAAGCGAGGCCGCCAAAGGCTATAACGAAGCCATCGCCCGCAAGGCGGACAACCTGGCCGACCTGCAAAAAAAACTGAGGAAGTTGGGGAAATAAGCTATGCGAGACCTCTTCGTTCGCAGACGCGCCGCCGCCCTTCCCCGACTTCTGATTCTGGCGGCGCTCATGGTCATGGCCGGGGCCTGCGCTCCCAAGCGGGTTCCCCTGGTCGAGCCTCCCGTTGCCGAGGAAAGCGGGGAAGACAAGGCCGCGATTATCTGGCAGCGCTTTGCGGCGCGCGCCAAGGCGGCCGAAGGCATGACCGGCCCTTTCCGGGTCTCGGCCACCCTGCGCTATACCGATAATGAAGGAAAAAACACCAGAGCTTCCGGCCTTTTGTGGGGCAATGGCAAGACCGCCGCTCCCCATCCGCTGCGCCTGGACCTGACGGCCGGGCCGGGCGTGGTCGTGGCCAAGGCGCGCGAAGACGCGTCCTCCTTTCTCGTCTACGTCCCTGATGAAAAAAGCGCCTACCGCCGCGAGGGGAAACACAGCACCCTCACCTCTTTCGGGGTGCCCGTTCCCCTGTCGCTCGGCGACCTGACCCTGCTGGTTTCAGGGCAATCGGGCGCGCTCTTTTTGCCCTCCGTGAGCGCCGCCGACAGCGGCGTCCCGACGGAACGCTCCCTGACGGAAAACGGGGCGCGCTACATCCTTCCCGGTTCCCGCCTGCCGGGGGAACTGGAGCTTTCGGAAGACGGCGCGCCCGTCTCCTGGAAGGAACTCGGCCGCGAAGGCTGGAGCATGGTTTTCGAACCCGGCGACATGGACCCGCTCAAGCCCCGGCGCGTCCGGGTCAGTCACGTTCAGGGCTGGTCCGCGCTCATGGTGGTCAAGGAGATAAGCCGCGTTTCGCCGCCCTACTCGACCGCCCAGCTTGATCTGCCCCTGCCTCCGGGCACGGAGACGAAACCCATCGAATAATACACACCTGTAAGGAAACGCGCTATGCCGCCTGGCACACTCTTTATCGCCTCGGATCACGCCGGGGTGAAAATGAAAGCGGAACTGGTCCGCTTTCTGGAAAACAAAGGCTGGAAAGTTGAAGACCTGGGCGCTCATTCGTCCGACAGCGTCGATTACCCCGAGTACGCGCACCGGCTCTGCGCCGAGGTGCTGGCTACCGGGCGCAAGGGCATTCTCATATGCGGCACGGGCATCGGCATGTGCATGGCCGCCAACCGCCATAAAGGCATACGCGCCGCTCTGTGCACGCACGAATTTCAGGCGAAAAGCTCTCGCGGCCACAACGACGCCAACGTGCTCTGCCTGGCCGAGCGCATTACCGCGCCCGCTCTCGCCTGCGTCATGGCCGATATCTTTCTGCAAGGCGAATTCGAAGGCGGACGCCACCAACGCCGCGTCGAGCGCATCGAAGAAGCCTGATCCCCATTCATCCTCCCTCGCAAAGGCCATTCCAGACCATGCAACTCTACAATACCCTCACCCGCCGGAAAGACGAATTCACCCCGGTCAGGCCCGGCAAGGTCGGCATGTACGCATGCGGCATCACCGCTTACGACTACTGCCATATAGGCCACGCCCGTTCGGCCATCGTTTTTGACGTCCTGGCCCGTTACCTTGGATACCTCGGCCTCGACGTCACCTTTGTCCGCAATTTTACGGATGTTGACGACAAGATCATCAACCGGGCCAACAAGGAAGGGGCGTCCAGCGCGGCCGTGGCCGAACGCTTCATCGCGGCCTTCCATGAAGACATGGACAGGTTGAACGTGCGGCGCGCCACCGTCGAACCCAAGGCCACGGACCACATCAGCGAGATGCTGGCGCTGTGCTCCATCCTGATCGACAGGGGGCACGCCTACTCCACCCCTTCCGGAGACGTCTACTTCCGGGTGCGCTCCTTTCCCGACTACGGAAAGCTCAGCGGCCGAAGCGTCGACGACCTGCGCGCCGGGGCCAGGGTCGCTCCGGGCGAAGAAAAGGCGGACCCCCTGGACTTCGCCCTCTGGAAAGCGGCAAAACCGGGGGAACCTTTCTGGGAAAGCCCCTGGGGCCGGGGACGTCCGGGCTGGCACATCGAATGCTCGGCCATGAGCAAACGCTACCTGTCGTTGCCGCTGGATATCCACGGCGGCGGCCAGGACCTTATTTTTCCCCATCACGAAAACGAACTGGCCCAGACCGAAGCCGCCACCGGGAAAGAATTCTCCCGGTTCTGGGCCCACAACGGCTTTGTCCAGATCGATTCCGAGAAGATGTCAAAATCATTGAATAATTTCAAGACCATCCGGGACATTCTTGAAGAATACCTGCCCGAAGTGCTCCGGCTCTTCCTGCTCGCCCGCCATTATCGAAGCCCGGTGGACTTCACGCCCGACGCCATGGATGAAGCCGAGAAGAACCTGAAGCGCCTCTATGAAACCCTGGCGCTGCTGGATCAGGAACTGCAAAAACCCGCCCCCAAAGGCGGCAAGACGCCGGACGAACTCGTCGCCGAAACCAAGGCTTTGTTCGCCGCCTGGGAAGCGGCCATGGCCGACGACCTGAATACCGCGGCGGCCCTCGGCCAAATTAACACCATGATGCGCCTGGTCAACCGCATTCTGGACGACAAGGCCTTGCGCAAAAACGCCGGGGCCAGGCAGGTCCTCGCCGAGGTCAGAGAGCGCTGCGACGTCTACGCCGCCGTGCTTGGCGTGCTGCTCCTGCCGCCCGCCGAGTTTCTGACGGACCTCAAGGAGTGCAGAAGCAAACGTAAAGGAATTGACGCGGCAGAGGTGCGGCGCTTGCTTGACGAGCGCGTCGCCGCCAGACAAAACAAGGACTTCACCGCTTCCGACAGGCTGCGCGACCAGCTTGCCGCCCTCGGGGTCGAGGTGAGGGACACCGCCGAAGGAGTCGTATGGGACGTTCTCTGATTGTCTTTTGGTCCGGCTTGGCGCGCCCGATGGCCGTTTACGCGCATAAAGGCCTTTGCCTGGCCCTGGTTCTGGTCATGCTCTGCGCCGATTGCCTCCTGCCCTTGCAAGCGGGCGCCTGGGGCGAGTTCACCCTGAAAGACGAAAAGGAGCTTGGAGAAAAGTTCAATGTTCTCATCCGCTCCCGCCTTCCGCTGGTGCAGGACGCCGAGATTCTCGACTACGTCAGCGGCATAGTCACGCGGCTGTCCCGCACCATGCCCAAGCAGCCCTTTCCGTTCACCGTGAGCGTCATCCGCCATAACGCGGTGAACGCCTTCGCCTGTCCCGGCGGCTATATCTTCGTGCATACCGGCCTCATCCTGTCCATGGAAAACGAATCCGAGGTCGCCAGCGTCATCGCCCACGAAATGGCGCACGTCACCCAGCGCCATATCGCCTCGCGCATTGAAAACAGCCAGTATATCAGCCTGCTGTCCATCATCGGCGCTCTGGCCGGGGCTTTCCTGGGCGGGGGCGGCCAGGGCTCCGCCGCCATCCTCACCGGGTCCATGGCCGCAGGACAGGCGGCCATGCTCAACTACAGCCGCAACGATGAACGTGAAGCCGACCAGGTGGGCATGAATTATCTGGCCAGGGCCGGCTATTCGCCGCAAGGCATGGTCAGGGCCTTTGAGATACTCAGCCGGAAGCAATGGCTTATGGGCGGGAACATCCCCTCATACCTCTCCACGCACCCCGGCCTCACGGAAAGAGTGAAGGACATGGGCGTGCGCGTCTCGCGTCTGCCGGCGGCGCAACAGACGAAACAAGACGACAACCGGGCCTTTCTGCGCGCCCAGGCCCTGATCCGCGCCCGTTTTTCCGACCCGGACCCGGCCGGCCGGGTCTTTGCCCAGCAGATGAACGGACCCGACAGATGCATGGCCCTGATGGGCATGGGCGTCCTTTCTTCCAGGCAGAACAGGGTCAACGACGCCACGCGCTATTTTGACGAGGCCCTGGCCTGCTCCCCGAACGATCAGCTCATCGTGCGCGAAGCCGGGCGCTTCCATTATACGAAGGGCAATAAAAGCAAAGGAACCAGCCTGCTGGACAAAGCGGTTTCCATGAACCCCCAGGATACCATGGCGCTGTATTACAACGCCCGCAACCTGAGCGACGCCGGGCGCACGGCCGACGCCCTGGCCTCGGCGCGCCAGGTTCTGCGCAAGGCGCCGGAGGACGCCGAAGTCCACGAACTGCTCGCCCACCTGTACGCGGCCAACCGCCAACTGTTTCTGGCCAACCTGCATATGGCCTACAGCGGCTTGTATGACAATGACAAGCGCAAAACCAGCCAGTTTCTCGACAAGGCCAAACTCCTCGCCCA
>JAIRTI010000161.1 GCA_031255035.1 Desulfovibrio sp. | reverse complement strand
TAAGCCTTTCCGTGGGCGAGCCGGATTTTCCGACGCCGGAGTTCATCTGCGCGGCGGCCAAGGCCGCGATCGACGCCGGGTTTACGCGGTACACGCCGGTTCCGGGCATGCCCGAACTGCGCGCCGCCGCGGCCGGCTATTTCAACCGCTTTTACAACGCGGGCGCCGGGCCGGACAACATCATCATCAGCAACGGCGGCAAACAGTGCCTGTACAACCTCTGCCAGACGCTTCTCAACCCCGGCGATCACGTGCTCATCCCGGCGCCGTACTGGGTCAGCTACCCGCCCATGGTGGAACTGGCGGCCGCCAAAGCCGTCATCATCCCGGCCGCGCCGGAAAAGAATTTTAAAATCACCAAAGGCGACCTGGACAAGAGCCTGACGCCCAAGACCCGCATGCTCCTGTTCAACTCTCCCTCGAATCCCACCGGCGCCTGCTATAGCCAGGCCGAGGCCGACGCCATCGCGGAATGGGCGGTCGAGAAAGGCATCATCGTCATTTCGGACGAGATTTATGACAAGCTGATATACAGGCCCAAAGCCGGGCAGGGCGACATGCCGGAGTCGGTAAGCCTGTGCTCCTGGTGGAAGCGCTATCCAAAAAATTTCGTCATCGTCAACGGGGTGGCCAAAACTTTCGCCATGACCGGCTGGCGTGTCGGCTACGCTCTGGCCGATCCGGACCTCATCCGGGCCATGTCGCGCCTGCAGGGGCAATCCACTTCCAACGTCAGCTCCATATCCCAGAAAGCGGCCATGGCCGCGCTGGAGGGGGATTTCAGCGAGTTTGAAGTCATGCGCGAGGCTTTTGAACGACGCCGGGATCTGGCCTATGATATTATTTCCGAATGGCCGGGCGTGGTCTGCCCCAAACCCGAGGGGGCCTTTTACATCTTCCCGGACGTCCACCGGCACTATGACGAGCGCATCCCGGATTCCACCACCCTGTGCACCGTCTTGCTGGAAGAAGCGGGCGTGGCCCTGGTGCCGGGCATCGCCTTTGGCGACGATCGCTGCATCCGCGTCTCTTACGCCGTGAGTGACGATGTTCTGACCAAGGCTTTGAGCAAGGCGGCGAAAGTGCTGCTGCGCAAAAATAACAGGAGCGAATCATGAAAAGCCACCACCTTGACTGGACCTACGCTTTCAGCGCCAGACTCAAAGGAATATCCGTCGCCGCATCAGCGTTCACAGGCCGGGTCGAGGAACTGGGCCGACGCCTGGAAGACGAATTGAAACAGGGACTTTTGCCTTACCTGAACATGCCTTTCAGAACGGAGCTGGAAGAAATGCTCCCGGCCGTGCTCAACGCCGTTGCCGGCTACAAGCATATGCTGCTTCTGGGCATCGGCGGTTCCGCTCTGGGCGCGCGCGCCTTGCAGAAGGCGTTTTTCCCCGCGCAGGATCGCCCTGGTCATCAGGGTCCGTGGCTCTGGATTGCCGACAACATCGACGCCGACACTCTCGACGCCTGGATGACCAGCCTTGACCCGCGCGAGACCGTGGTGGTCGTTATTTCGAAATCCGGCGGCACCATTGAGACCATGGCCCAGTATTTTCTGGTCCGCCGCTGGCTGCGAAAGCACCTGGGGCAGGCCTGGAAGGAGCATGTCGTACTCGTGACGGACGCGGAAAAAGGCGAGCTTCGCGCCGAAGCCCGGCAGGAAACGCTGGCGTCGTTGCCGGTGCCGGACAACCTTGGCGGCCGCTACTCGGTCCTGAGCGCCGTGGGCCTTCTGCCCGCCGCTTTCATGGGCATAGACTGGAAAGGCCTGCTCGACGGGGCCGCCTCGGTGGCCGCCCCGCTGCTCAACCCCCTGAATGAGGGCAGCGGCATGGCGTCCGCGCTGGCCCGCCACCCCTCCTGGCACATGGCCGTGTGGGCCCGCGAACTCATGGAGCACGGTTACGACGAGCTTATTTTCTTCTCGTACATTCCTCTGTGGAACTATTTCGGGGCCTGGTTCAGCCAGCTCTGGGCCGAAAGTCTGGGCAAGGACGGCAAAGGCTCCATGCCGGTGCCGGCCGTGGGGGTCACGGATCAGCACTCGGTCAACCAGATGTTCCTGGACGGGCCGCGCAACAAGGGCTGCCTGTTTCTCACCTGCGACGGACTATACAAGGGCCAGGCCTTTGGCGCGGACGCGCCCCCGAAGTGGAACTGGCTCAGCGACAAATATTTCGGCGATCTGCTCCAGGCCGAAGGCCTGGGCACGCGCATGGCCCTGACGCAAAACCAGGCGCCGCTGGTGCATGTCGCCATGCGCGAAGCCGGCGCAAACGCGGCCGGCAAACTTATGGGGCTGTGCATGAGCGCCACCATCCTCACCGGCTGGCTTATGGACATCAACCCCATTGACCAGCCCGCGGTTGAGGGCGGCAAACGCCTCGCCAACGCCCGCCTCGGCGCGCCGGGACTTGATGACGAGCAAAAGGCCCTCACTTCTTTCCTGGCGGCCGAAGGATCGGCCAAGGCCCTGCAATCTTTTTGATCCGAACCTTTCCACATCAACCGCAGAGGCGCCTGCATGGCAGCAAAACGAGGCGACACGGTGTTCGTGCACTATACGGGCAAACTTGACGACGGCACGGAGTTTGACTCGTCCGAAGGACGCGAACCCCTGGAGTTCGTTATCGGCGGCGGCGCCATCATTCCCGGTTTCGAAACGGCGGTCGAGGGCAAGGACGCGGGCGACAAGGTCACGGTCAGTATCCCCCCCGAGCAAGCCTACGGCATGCCCAATGACGAGATGGTGCTCATCGTGCCGCGCTCGGAAGTGCCGGATCATATCGAGCCGGAGGTCGGCATGCTCCTCCAGATAGCCCTGGAGGAAGGCGAACTGGACGTTGCCGTGTCACGGGTGACGGACGATGAGGTGGAGTTGGACGGCAATCATCCTCTGGCCGGAAAAACATTGAACTTTGACATTGAGATTGTCGACGTCAAGCCGGCCTGAATTCGCGGGAACGTGGATTGAAACAAACGGAAGGAGAAGGCTTCATGGAAGCGCTCAAGCCATTCACTAATCTTGAAATCGCCTGGAACCTGACCCCGGAACACGCGGTCACCATGTATCTTGAATGGGGCAACAACGACTGGAACGCCGAATATCCCCCGGTGCGTTCAAAAAGCGACGTTTCCCGCTACTTCGTGGTTGACGCCTGGGAAAGCGTCCCCATGATCCGCCTGGTGGAGCGCAACTCCGAGAAAGCCGTGGACCTGGCGTCTTTTCCCCTGCCAAAAGAACTGGTCCAGGGCTTCCGCGCCGAACACGGCGCCGTCAAGGGCCTCTACGCCATCAGCGAAGACAGAAAAGCCTGGCTGAAAAAAGCCCTGGGCCAGGACGGCATGCATAGCTGAAAAAGCAAAAGGCATTGAGGGGACGCCGTCCTCGCGTCATCACCCAACTGAGGGGGTCCGGGGGAAATCATTTCCCCCGGCTGGGATTCCAAAGGGGCGGCGCCCCTTTGCCCGCCGGAGGCATGCCTTTTCCAGCGCGCATGGTTTCAAGCACCCAGGCCGTGGTTTCGGCCAGGCCTTTTTCCAGGGCCGATTCGCAGGCCCGCGCCAGAGCGGCGTTATCCTTGCCGCCGGCGGGCACGCGCGCTTCGACCTGCTTTGTGCCCATGATGGCGCCCGAGTATAGATTCAGCAACCGGTAGTGCGCGCTGAACACGGCCGTGGGCGCGCCGTTTTTGTCGGA
>JAIRTI010000082.1 GCA_031255035.1 Desulfovibrio sp. | reverse complement strand
CTTTTTGCCTCTTTGGCACACCCTTTGCTATTAAGAAGGTAACTGACGCGGCGCGATGCCCCCCTCATCAAAGCCCCAACCTCCCCCCAGGTTGCAGTCAGTGATACCCCTGGTCCGGCTTCCCCCTCCCCCTATGATGCCGGACATGTGAAGTCTCTTCACAGAAAAGCCTTTGGTTCCCCCGCCAAAGGCTTTTGCCTTTTTAGGGGGATTTTCCCCGGTGGCTGTTTCCACTACGTCTTTTTGGCCGAAAGGACCGGGCGGCGTAAAGCCTTGCCCGTAAAGCGCTGCCCGTAAAGCGCTGCCCGTAAGCGTTGCCCGTAAGCGTTGCCCGTAAGCGTTGCCCGTAAACGTTGCCTTGGAGGGGCAAGCTCTGCTATGACGCACTCAGGCGCATTGGCGAGACAAAAGCCGTTTCCGGACAGCAATTCTAATTTTGTCGAAGCCAATTTGATCGCATGTGGGCTCTGCCCACAGCGCCAGGCCGCCGGCCCCGGCTTCGTACCTGGACCCGGCGATTGAGCGGCTGATAGTGGCGCCCATGTTGATACGCGCAGCCGGAACCCAAACTGAGGGGGTCCGGGGGAAATCATTTCCCCCGGCGGGGTCCGGGGCAGCGCCCCGGCCGCCGGAGGCACTGTCTTTCAAAGTTACTCCGCTCTATCTCCAACGGAGCCTTGTTCCATGAAAAAAAAGCTTATTCCGCTTTTTCTGGTGATACTCGTCGGCGCGGCCTGTTTTTTCTATTTCCGGGCCGATCGGCAAGACAGCGCCGAACGCCATGGCCCCATAGTCATTTACGGGAATGTGGATATCCGGGATGTGGCCCTGGGTTTTCGCGTTTCCGGGCGCATTCTTGAAGTGCGTTACGAAGAGGGGGACCGCGTCCGCGCCGGCGATGTGGTCGCGGTTCTGGACAAACAGCCCTTTACCGACGATGTGGCCTTGTACCGGGCCCAGTTGGAAGAAGCGGTGGTGACCCGGAATAAAGTCGAGAAGCCCTTTTTACGCCGGGCGGAATTGACGAAAATCGGCGCCATATCGACGGAAGAGCGCGATGACGCCGAGGCCGCCAGGGACGAAGCCCAAGCGCAGGTGAAATCGGCCGAAGCCCGTCTGCAAAAGGCCCTGACCAGTCTGCAGGACACCGAAATCCTCGCGCCGAACGACGGCGCCATTCTGACCAGGGTGCGGGAGCCGGGCGCGGTCGTCGCCGCCGGGGAACCCGTGTATTCCCTGGCCCTCAACAATCCCGTCTGGATACGAACCTACGTTCCCGAACCTTTACTCGGCCATATTTACCCCGGACAAGCGGCGCGGGTGGCGACCGATTCCGGCCATGAATACGAAGGGCGCATCGGCTTTATTTCACCCCAGGCGGAATTCACGCCCAAAACCGTGGAAACCGCCCAGTTGCGCACGGACCTCGTCTACCGGCTGCGCATCATCGTTAATTGCCCTGACCAGGGTCTGCGTCAGGGCATGCCCGTGACCATAAGCATCGCCAGGGGTGACCCAGGGCCGGGCGTCCGCGCGCCAGAGGCAAGGCAGGCGGCGCCGGCCGCCGGGACTGCCGCCGGGGGATCGGCGCCCGTCCGGCAACAGGACGGCCGGAGCGCCGAGTGAGGACGCGCCCTGCCGAGCCGTCCCGCGCGCCCGTGAACGCCGGCAATGCCGGCCCGCCGCAAGCCCCGCGCAATTCTGATGCGGCCATAGTCGTCACGGGGCTGACGAAACGCTTTCCCGGCATGGACAAAGCGGCGCTCAACGCCGTTTCCGGGGCCGTGATCCAGGGCGGCATGACGGGCCTGGTCGGGCCGGACGGCGCGGGCAAAACCACGCTCATCCGGCTTATGGTCGGGCTGCTGGCCCCGGATGAAGGCTCGGTTTGTGTGAAAGGCTTTGACGCCTTCACCCAGGCGGAATCCATCCATCCCATCACCGGGTACATGCCCCAGAAGTTCGGCCTGTATGAAGATTTGAGCGTGATGGAAAACCTGCGCCTGTACGCCGATTTACGCAACGTCACCGGCAGGGACCGGGCGGAGAAGTTTGAACGCCTGCTCGACTTCACCAGCCTGGCGCCCTTTACCGGACGGCTGGCCGGCAAGCTTTCCGGCGGCATGAAGCAAAAACTGGGGCTGGCCTGCGCCCTGCTTGGCGATCCCTCGGTTTTGCTGCTCGACGAGCCCAGCGTCGGCGTTGACCCCATCTCCAGGCGCGAACTCTGGAGTATGGTGCGGCAGTTGCTCGCCGGCGGCATGGCGGTCGTCTGGTCCACCTCCTATCTTGACGAAGCCGAAAAGTGCGAGGCCGTCATTTTGCTCAATGAAGGCGAAGTCCTGTACTCGGGGTCGCCGGGGGCCATCCTCGAAAAAGTGCGCAACCGCACCTGGAAGCTGGACGGCATCGCCGTGGAGAAGCGCCGGGGCCTGCTCATGCGCCTTTTGGGGGAAAAAGGCGTTGCCGACGCCGTGATCCAGGGCCGGGCCCTGCGCATTGTCACCAGGGA
>JAIRTI010000079.1 GCA_031255035.1 Desulfovibrio sp. | reverse complement strand
CCGATGAGGGACGCGCCGTGATCCTTGAGAAAGGCTTTGCAGCGCACCATATCCAGGACAGGGATGTGTTCAGTGATGATGACGATGAGCGGAATGCCCGACTCGGCCGCTTCACAGGCGGAATCGACCGAGGCCGACGCCGGCACGAAGATGATGCTGACGTTGGCGCCGGTTTGCTTGACGGCTTCGTTCACCGAGTTGAAGACCGGCACGCCCATGGCCTCCTGGCCGCCCTTGCCGGGGGTGACTCCGGCCACGACATTGGTGCCGTAATCAAGCATCTGCCGACAGTGAAAAAGTCCTTCGTGCCCGGTCAGGCCCTGCACCAGCACGCGCGATGTTTCGTCAACAAGGATACTCATATGCCCGCCTCCGGCCGTGTTTTTTCGGCGATGAGCCTGGCCGCCTCAAGCATGGAGGCCGCCGGAGTGATGTTCAGGCCGCTTTCCGCCAGGATTTTCCGGCCGGCCTCCACATTGGTGCCTTCCATGCGCACCACCAGCGGCAGATTGAGGCACAGGCGCCTGGCCGCCCGCGCCACGCCCTCGGCCACGATGTCGCAGCGCAGAATGCCGCCGAAAATGTTCACCAGAATGCCGCGCACCTTGGGATCGGTCAGCATGATCTCAAAGCCCTTGCTCACCATGTCCGCGTTGGCGCCGCCGCCGGCATCCAGGAAATTGGCCGGTTCCGCCCCGGCCTGCTTGACCGCGTCCATGGTGGCCATGGCCAGGCCGGCGCCGTTGACCATGGTTCCGACATAGCCGTTCAGACGCACGTAGTGCACGCCGAGTTGCGCGGCCCGGCGTTCAAGCGGATCGGCCTCGTCCGGGTCTTCCATGGCGGCGATCTTTTTGTTGCGCTTGAGGGCGCTTTCGTCAAAATTCATCTTGGCGTCAAGGGCGATCAGGTTGCCGTCGCCATCCACGGCCAAAGGGTTGATCTCGGCCTGCACGGCGTCGTTGTCAACGCACAGGCGCGCCAGATTGTCCACCAGGGCGACCCCCTGCTCCGTCTGCCGGGCGTTGAGCCCGCACCCGAACATGAGCTTTCGCGATTGAAAGGGCCAGATATGGTGCGCCCCGTCAAGACGCGTCGCGAAGACGCGTTCGGGGTGGCGCTCGGCCACTTCCTCGATGTCCATGCCGCCGTCGGGCGAGGCGACAACGGTCAGGCGTTCCGCCCCCCGGTCAAGAACCACGGCCAGGTACAGTTCCCCGGCAATGGCCGTGCCCTGCTCTATCCAGAGTTTTTTGACGATTTTCCCTTCAGGGCCGGTCTGGGGCGTGACAAGGCGCATGCCGAGAATGCGCTCCGCCCCGGCCGCCACTTCATCAAGGCTGCGGCACACAGCGACGCCGCCGCCCTTGCCGCGTCCGCCGGCGTGAATCTGCGCCTTGACGACCCACACGGGACCGGGAAGTCCCCCGGCAACGGTCAGGGCCGCGTCAACGCTCTCCGCCATGCCTCCTTCGGGCACGGGCACGCCGTAAGCGGCCAGCAGTTCTTTGGCCTGATATTCATGGATGTTCATGCATACTCCCGCTGTCCGCAAAGGTCAGATTGAAAGCCCCGCAACCAGCAATTCTCATTATGAGCCTTTTTGCGGACTCGCCCGATCCATTCTCCCGGCCCATTCGCCGGATCCAGGGCCTGGCGCTGTGGGCGGCACCCACAGCCAATATGGCCGGCTTCATCAAAATGAAAATTGCTGCCCCGCTGCAAATGACGATTAAGTAACCACTGATTTAATATCTTGTTCGTGGAGTGTGGGCAACACCCGGGAAGCGCTAAGTTTTTGTTTTGGCCAGGCGCAAGGCTTTTTCAAGGGGGGCTGGACTCTTTGGTCCTGCCCCCCTTCGAAAAAGCCGCAGCAACGACGCCAAAACGAAAAATCAGCGCTTCCTTAATCTTTACAGTCTCTTGCCATGTCAGCGCCCAGATGAAGGGCGATGCGGTTGTTTTCGTGGTGGGCCTTGGCAAAACGGCTTTCGAGCGCTTTTTCCAGAGAAGCCAGGCTGACGGCTTCGGTCAGCGCGGCCAGCGCGCCCAGCACGCAGATGTTGAAGGCAACCGGCTTGCCCAGTTTTTTCATGACGGCCGCGTAAAGGGGCAGGCCTTTTTTTCTGGCGTCCACGCGCACGTCCGGCGTAACCATGTCGCTGTCATACAGACACAGGCCTCCGGGCCGGATAAGGGGCAGGTACTTGCCGGCCGCCTCGTTGGTCAAAGCAACCAGATAGTTGGGCTGTAACACCTTGGGAAAAAAGATCGGGCCGTCCGATACGATGACGTCCGAGCGCGTGGCCCCGCCGCGCGCCTCAGGCCCGTAGGACTGCGATTGCACGGCGTTTCTGCCTTCGTGAATGGCTGCGGCCTCGGCCAGAAGAATAGCCATGGTTATGACGCCCTGTCCGCCGGAACCCGACATGAGAAAACGATATTTTTCCATGACCTACCCCTGCGCCCTGGCGATTATTTTGGCGTACTCCTCACAATATTCCGGCCTGGCCTCGTCTCTGAAAACGCCGCGCGCGATAAGCGCGGGGTTTTCATCAAGCTTTTTGGTGCCCAGAGGCGCGGTATTGTCCCTGAAGTATTCCAGAAGCTCAACAGGCCCGCCGATCTTGTTCTTGCGTCCGAAATAGGTGGGGCATTGCACCAGGACCTCCACCACGGAGATGCCTTTGTGCTGGATGGCTTTTTTCAGAATGCCGCCCAGTTCCTTCACGTGGAACGCGGTGCTTCTGGCCACGAAGGTAGCGCCCGCGCCAAGGGCCAGTTCCACGATGTCAAAGGCCGGGTCGATACTGCGGTAGGGCGCGGTGGTCGCCAGAATGCCCTCGCCGGACAGGGGGGAATACTGGCCGCCTGTCATGCCGTAAATGCGGTTGTTGAAGATAATGGCCGTCAAGTCGATGTTGCGTCGGCAGGCGTGGATGAAATGGTTGCCGCCGATGGCCGTGGCGTCGCCGTCGCCCATGGGGACGAAAACATTGAGCGAGGGTTTGGTCAGTTTCAGGCCGGTGGCGCAGGCCAGGGCCCTGCCGTGCATGGTGTGCATGCTGTGGAAATCGACGTAGCCGGAGATGCGCGCCGAACAGCCTATGCCCGAGACCATGCACAGGGAGGACTTGTCCAGTTCAAGCTCGTTGACCGTGTGCAGCAAGGCGTTGAGCACGATGCCGTGGCCGCAGCCCGGACACCAGATGTGGGGAAAGAAGCGTTCGCGGATAAGCTTTCGGAATGCCATATCAGAACCCCCTTCCTTCAATAATGCGCATGACCTTGCCGATATCCGTGGGCGTCACCATCATGCCGTCCATACGGTTGACGAGAAAAACCCGGTCCGGGTGGACGGCTGCCTGTTTGACCTGGGACTTGACCTGCCCCATGTTCATTTCGACCACAAAAACATTGCGGGCGCGGGCTGTTTTTTCTCTGACCAACTGCGACGGAAACGGCCATAGGGTTTGCAGTTCAAGAAGGCCGATGCGGTCGCCCTTGCGCCTGCGCCCTTCGACCAGGTGTATGGCGCTTCTGGCCGACGAGCCGTAGGAGACGATCACGTGCTCGGCATCCTCAAGGTAATATTCCTTATGCCGGGCAAGCAGATGCGCCCGGTTTTCGATTTTGTCGACCAGATGGTAGACGAGCTTGGTCACCTCTTCCGGCTTTTCGGTGGGGAAGCCGAAAATATCGTGAAAGAGGCCGGTGACGTTGTAGCGGTGTACGCCGCCGAAATCCGAAATGGGAAGGCGGCCGTCCTCTCTCGGCAGATAGGGATGATAGTTGACCCCGGCCCGGACCTCGGTGCGCAGCCGCTCCACCACCTCCAGATCCCCTTGCGGCGGGATGACAAGTTTTTCGCGCATGTGCCCGACGACTTCGTCAAAAAGAAGAATGACCGGGGTTCGGTACGTTTCCGCGATATTGAAAGCCTCAACGGTGATGCTGAACACGTCCTGAATGGACGAGGCCGTGAGCACGACAATGGAGTGATCGCCGTGGGCGCCCCAGCGGGCCTGGTTGACGTCGCCCTGGGAAACCTTGGTGGGCAGACCCGTCGAAGGCCCGGCGCGTTGCACGTCCACGACGACGCACGGGATCTCGGCCATGCAGGCGTAGCCGATGGCCTCCTGCTTCAGGGAAAAGCCCGGTCCCGAGGTGGCGGTCATGGCCTTGGCCCCGGCAAGAGAGGCGCCGCAGACCGCGCACATGGCCGATATCTCGTCTTCCATCTGGATGAACACCCCGCCGCGCCTGGGGAGCTGCTCAGCCAGGTGTTCGGCGATTTCGGTGGAAGGCGTGATGGGGTAGCCGGCGAAAAATCCCACTCCGGCGTACAGCGCGCCCAGCACACAGGCCTCATTGCCCTGAACAAAGCGGATATCCTGAGCGCCCGCATTGCGCCCGGCCGCCCTGGCGGTCGCTTGCTTCTGTGTCCGGCCCATCACGCCACCTCCTTTTTCGCCTTTTTCGGCTTTTTGGTCAGGTCAACGCTGACAGCCAGATCGGGACAGTACAGTTCGCACATCCCGCAGACAATACACCGTTCCGGGTCATGTTTCGCCTTTTCATGCTCGATGCTCAACGCCCGCTTGGGACAAAAGGCCACGCAGACGCCGCAGCCCTTGCACCAGCGCGGATTGATGGATACCGCACCCATGCCATGCTCCATTGTTTGCCGTCCGAAAAGGAACGGGATGACAGCCCGAGGCGGCGCGGCGGGCCTTGCCCGCCGTCAGACGCCGGACCTCAAAGGGAAATTGCCGTAAAAGAGGAATATTTTTCCCCGGATTACGCGAAAGCCCGCGCGTAAATGAGAGTAGACCAGGAAAGCTGTTTTCACTATACCATAGTGAACCCGTTCTCGCAATGACACCGCAAATCCATCAGCAATTCTCATTATGAGCTTTTTGCGGCCCCCCATTCGCCAACTGTGAAAGGCAATGCCTCCGGCGGCCTGTCCGACCGTCACCTTGGTATTTTCCAAGGGGTTGACGCCGGTGGCCAACCCGCCTGTACGGCGCAGATGTAGACAAGTACAGCCGCCCCGGTGAAATCCTCCGGAACGCAGGGGCGGATGGAATGAATGGAGTGGCATTGTCTCATGTTTATATTTATAGACAACTTCAGGGACACTGGCAATGGGGTGAAATTCTGATACGATGGCGCATCCCGTTCGCTTCACCCACCTCCGCGTGACGGCGTTGATCGGCTATGGCGGTCAATACCCGCCTGTGGATGCCGGCGATGGACTCGCGTTGCGGGAAGTCCTTTATGGAGGCGCATATGCCAAAAAAAACCGTTCCGCGGCAGGTGGAGTTTCCTCTGAACCGGGCGTTCACCTTTGTCGAATCGGGGCCGGTTTTGCTGATTTCCACAGCCCACAAGGGCAAGAGCAATCTGATGACCGTCAGTTGCCATGCCTCAATGGGCTTTGAACCAACTCTCGGCATCTGCCTTGGCCCTTGGAATTTCAGCTATGCCGCTCTTGTGGAAACCGGGGAATGTGTCGTCGCCATCCCTCATGCCGGAATCTTGGAAAAGGTCGTGGATATCGGAAATTGCTCCGGAGAGGACATGGACAAATTCGCCGCTTTTGATCTGCATGCGCAAACGGGCAATAGCGTTTCCGCGCCTTTGGTGGCTGACTGCCTGTATAATCTGGAATGTCGCGTGGTGAACCGCGCTCTTGCGGGCGAGTATAACTTTTTTGTCCTGCAAGGCGTCGCGGCATGGAGCAATCCCTCGCCGGAGGATGCACGCTCATTTCATGCCGTCGGTGACGGCACCTTCATCATTGACGGCGAAACAGTGAACCTTCGCCACAAGATGACGAAATGGAAGGATTGTATTTGAGTATCGCGACGCGACAACTCCAAGATATTTTCATAGCTCATGCCGACATGGATGAGGCGCGGCATCTTATGCGGTTCTTCAAAACCGGCATCGGCCAATACGGTCACGGCGACAAATTTCTTGGTCTTCCAGTTCCGGCCGTCCGCTCTTTACTCAAGCCGTTCAAAGGAAAACTCGGTCTTTCCGATTTCGCTTCGCTCCTTGACTCGCCTTGGCATGAAATCAGGCTGGCAACGTTGCTGCTCATGGTTGATGCGGCAAACACGATGCTGACAGCAAAAGATTTGCCCGGATTGCAAATGATTGTGGAACTCTATGACCGGCGCCTGGAGCGGGCCAACAATTGGGATCTGGTTGATCTGTCCGCGTACAATATCATGGGCGCATATTGGCAATGCGCAAAAACGCCGGCTGAAGAAAGGCGGCGTTTTTTGAAAGCCTGGGCGGATAGTGGAAATCTCTGGCGAGAGCGCGCCGCCATTGTATCCACCAATGCCATGATTCGACTCGGCAGCCTCGACGAAACTTTCTGGCTGGCTGAATATTTCATTGGGCATCCGCACGACCTCATGCACAAGGCCACAGGCTGGATGCTCCGCGAGGCGGGAAAAAAGAACCCTGACGCTCTCAGGGCCTTTCTTGCAAAATTTCATAAACGTCTGCCAAGGACGGCTTTACGCTACGCTATTGAACGCATGGAACCGAAGGAACGCGCGGCGTGGATGGCGAGATGAAAAAATGGCAAGCCTGTTGACCCATCCTGCCCCCGCCATAGCGATAGCCGCGGCTTTCGGGACAAAGATAATTTCTCCGCGCCTCGCCGTTGCGATGGTCATCGCCGCTGTTCTGCCTGATATGGATGTGGTAGGCTTCTCTTACGGCGTGAAATATGCCTCGATACTTGGGCATAGGGGTTTTTCACACTCACTGTTATTCGCTTTTTCCATCGGCCTTCTCGCTTTTTTGTCGGCCCGCTTTCTGAAGGCGAAGCGAGGAATTGCCTTTTTAGCGGTCTTTTGCGCTGTTATAAGCCACATCATTCTGGATGCCGCTACAACAGGCGGACTTGGAGTGGCCGTTTTCTGGCCTGTTGACGAAACACGGTATTTTCTTCCCTGGCGGCCCATTGAGGTTTCTCCCTTCAGCCTCAGGCGATTTTTCTCCTCGCGGGGCGTGGTCATCCTTCTCTCGGAGCTGCGCTGGGTCTGGGCGCCATGCGCTGTTTTCGCCTTTGCGGGCATTTTTTTACGGTTCAGTGTAGGTTTTCCCGAGGCAATCCATCGCAAAAAACGACAGCGGAACATGTAACAATCACGCCGCTAAACTGCCCGCCATATTTCAATCTCCCTGTTCCACATGCTGGTGTGTGCTGAAATCCCGTCGCCTCTGGCGGTGGCAGATGATTTTTCTCCTTGCTATAGTCCCAAATTGGGACTACTCATAGTCCTATGAGGATAATCGCTCTCTCCACGCTCAAGGCCTTTTGGGAAACTCCGGCCTATTCGGACGCTAAAGAGCCCCTTTTGGCGTGGCACAGATTTGTCCTAAACGCTGACTGGGCATCACCTGCAGACATTAAGACTGATTTGCGTAATGCAAGCATTTTGCGGGACGGGAGAGTAATTTTTAACATTGCCGGGAATAAGTATCGGTTAGTGGTCTGGATAAATTATCCTTACCGGGTTGCATATATCCGCTTTGTCGGGACACACAGGCAATATGATGCTATCGACCCTCAAACTATATGAGATGAAACCATGACTATAAAACCTATACGTAATGAAGATGATTACAGGGATACTTTGAACCAAATTGAGGCCTTGATGAACGCCCGGGAAGATACCTCCGATGGCGACAAACTTGATGTTTTGGTGACTCTTGTAGAAGCCTATGAGCGTAAAATGTATCCTATGGACTTGCCTGATCCTGTGGAGGCCATCAAGTTTTATATGGAGCAGAATGACATGACTCCAAAGGATTTAGAGCCTGTAATCGGACGTATTAACCGTGTTTATGAAGTGCTGAATCATACGCGGCCCCTTACGTTGAAGATGATTCGTAATCTTCACGGGCAGTTTGGCATTCCTGCGGAAAGTTTGATTAAAGAATCACCGAAGTATCATTCGCTATAGGTGGTTATCACGTTTTCATACTGTGCAAGTGTAGATAACAAATGAACCCTCTGGATTTTACAGGGGGCTCATTTGTTTGTCACTCTTATGATGAAAGTATCATCGCGCTTTTTTATCGCCTTCACCGAGCCCGTATTCCTCTGATCTTTCAGAGAGTTGCTCAATGATTTCTCCCGCCTCGCCTTTCAACACCAAGCCCGTATTCACCAAGGTGCCCCGAGTGGGGTCAAGGTGAGAGACCTCGGCCACATCCTGTTTTCCACCAGCCAGAACGTCCCGTTGCGTTCCCTGCATACCTGCCTGAATCCGCTCCTGACTGTCAGCGGCGCTTTTTTCCATATCCTGAGCCAACGCCCGCGCGGATTCCGGATTTTGCAGGCTTCCTCCCGGTGCGGACGTGGAAGCCGCGCCTCCGGATGAAGAGCCGGGAGAACCCCCGCCGAAGAGACCACCCAGCGCTTGCTCAACAGCCGGAGCGGCAGGGCCGAATACTGCCCCGATACCTGCTTTGAGCAGCCCCTCGGCCCGGCTCGGAACGGGTTCCGGCGCGGAGATTACCGGTGGCTGCGCCGGTTCCGGTGATGTCCCTTTTCCGACAGAAGAAGACAATACGTCACGGCTTACCGCAAGGCCGGAAAGTTTGATTTCCCCGGCGCCCACCGCTCCAAGATGCGTATTCAAAGCGCCGGAAGCCGACGAAGAGGCGCCGCCGAAAGACGGGAGACCGGTATTTCCGGCAAGCGCATACAGATCGGATCTGTCGCTCAGAATCCGCATGCCGATTGCGGCATCGTGCGCATTGTATTGTGAGGAATTGGCGATTACGTCCAGGCTGTGCACGGCGGATCGAAGAGAAGCCGTGTCGCCGGAATCGGCGGCGCGCAGCAGCGAGGACATATCGGCGTTGGCCGCGATGCGCAGGTCATCAATATTGTTGACCCCCCTGTCAAAAGCGGAACGGAGCCGGGTCATACCATCGTTGTGGGCCATGAGTTCCAGGTCGCCCCGGGAAGTGACGGCCACAAGGTCGCCGGTATTGATGGATCGCCCGCCTGTTGCGGAAAGGGAGCTTTGCCGCTGCTCAATAGCCGTTTTCGTAGCGGACAGGCTCTGCCAGGCGGAATCCACGCGCTGCA
>JAIRTI010000274.1 GCA_031255035.1 Desulfovibrio sp. | reverse complement strand
TTGGCCAGGCGAAGCGCCACGGCTTTGCCGATTCCTTTGCTTGCTCCGGTCACCAGAGCGATTTTCGGGGCGGTTTGCGTCTCATTCATGCTCTTTCCTCTTGGCTTTTATAATGCTATAGGGCGTTTTCAACGCTTGCGTTTGTTGTATGAAAATTTTATTCCCTTTGGGGCGCAATGGTTGGTGACGTTATTTACGAGCGCGGTCTCCGCTCGATCACAAAGCAGTTCGGAACATGGCACACTTTGCGCCAAGAGTGAAGAAGCGATGGGCAGTCACGCCCGAAACTCCGGGCGCGCGGCGATCCGGCCGTTTTTTATGACCAGCGCCCGGCCGCGCCGCGGGGAGACGGTCCGTCCGAATCCTGCCAAACCCCGGCGCGGCGCTCTGCCCCTGAACATATCACAAAGAGCGGACTGGGAGCTTCTGGCATGAATCACCGTGTAGCCGTCACCGGTTTCGGCATCATTTCCTCCCTCGGCGCCTCGGTTGATACGGTGGCAAAGGCCCTTTACGAAGGCCGGTCCGGCATTACGGTCGACGCCGAACGCCTTGATCGCGGCTTCATCTGTCCTTTGACCGGGCGCATCCAGGACTTTGCACCGCGCCATCCGCTTTCGAAAAAGCAGCGCAAAACCATGCCCGATTTCGCCGAATGGGCCGCGGAAGCGGTCTTTCACGCCTTGGAAGAGGCGGGCCTTGCCCCGGAGGACCTGCGCAATGAGCGCACGGGCATTATTTTCGGGTGCGACTCAAGCTGCATCGCCGCTCTGGAACAGGTGGAAAAGCTCGCCCGCACGGGCAGCACCACCGGCATCGGCAGCGGCCAGGTGTTCCGAACCATGACATCCTGCGTCAGCATGAACCTCAACGTCATTTTCGGCACGCAAGGCGCCTGCTGGTCCATCAGCGGCGCCTGCGCCAGCGGCGGCCACGCGGTGGGGCAGGCGGCGGACCTTATCCGCCTGGGCCGCCAGGACCGCGTCATCTGCGGCGGTGCCCAGGAAATCAACTGGCAGTCCATGTGCAGTTTTGACGGACTCAGGGCCTTTTCCTCCAGGTTTGACGAGCCCGAAACCGCCAGCCGTCCCTTTGACGCCGGCCGCGACGGGCTCGTGCCGAGCGGCGGCGCGGCCGCGCTGATGCTTGAACGGTACGATCTGGCCAAAAAACGCGGCGCGAAAATCCACGCGGAACTGCTGGGCTACGGCTTTTCCTCGGACGGAGACAGCATTTCCATCCCCAACAGCGCGGGCATTGGCCGGGCCATGCGCGAGTCCATGTCCCAGGCCGGGCTCAGCCGGTCCGACATTACCTACGTGTGCGCCCACGCCACGTCCACGCCCGTGGGCGACGCCATGGAGGCCACGAACCTGCTGGATATTTTCGGGGATCGCGGCGTGCCGGTGTCGTCCACCAAATCCATGACCGGGCACGAGCTGTGGATGTCGGGCGCGGCCCAGGTGGTCTACACCGGGCTCATGGCCAGGCACGGTTTTATTGCGGCCAATAAAAATTTCGAACAGGGCGACGCCCTGAGCTCCCGGCTGGATATCGTCCGGAAGACGCTGGAAACGCCCCCTGGCGTGGCCTTGTGCAATTCGGCCGGTTTTGGCGGCACCAATTCCTGCCTGGCCCTTGACTTCACGCCGCGATAATCCTTTGGAGACCGTATGGTCGAAGCACAATCCGTCTGCGTCATCGGCGCGGGCTTCAGCGGGCTGACCAGCGCGCTTATCCTGGCCCGCAACGGACGAAAGGTGACGCTGATTGAAAAATCCCCCCGGCTCGGCCTGACGGGCAGGGGTTTTTCGCGCGAAGGCGTCTATTTCGATACCGGGCTGCACTATACCGGGGGGCTGGCTGAAAACGGCATCGTGTCACGGTATCTGCGTTATCTCGGCCTGGCGCCTCTTGATGTGGCGGCCTTTGCTGACGACTGCTTCGATGAAATACGCTTTGCCGATACCGGCCGGGTGGTGCGGCTGCCCATCGGCTACGAAGCCATGACCGAAGCGCTGTGCCGGCAGTTTCCCCAGGACGCCGTAGCGGTCCGCGCCTATATGCGGGACGCCCACAGCGATTTCGACGCTTCGTCGCTGCTCGGTTTTTTTATGAACATGGGCGGCGCGCCCTCCAAGCGCTCCAACGTCCCGCTGGCGCGCTATCTGGAAAACGCGACGGGCAACGCGCATCTGCGCGCCACCCTGGCCATGCATTCGCTGCTGTACGGCGTCTCTCCGGAAGAAGTCTCTTTCACCCAGCACGCCTATGTAACAGCCTCCTATTTTGATTCCGTGCACAATTTCGCGGGCGGCGGCCGGGCCCTCGTCCTTGCCATGGAGCGCAAGCTGGAAAGCCTGGGCGTGACCATACGCAAGGGCACGGCCGTAACGCGCCTGCACAGCGACAGCCCCAAACGCCTGAACGCCGTGGAACTGGACAGCGGCGAGCGCATCGATACCGACGCCGTCGTTTGCACCGTGCATCCCCCGGCTCTGGCCGCGATGGGGAAAGACGTCCTCAGGCCCGCCTACCTGGCCCATTTGCGCGATTTGGAGGAAACGTCAACGGCCTGCATGCTCTTCGGCATTGCCGAGGCCAGGCCCGAATGCCTGAAAGGCCGGAACCTCTTTCTCTGCCGCGACGCCACGCTTGAGAACTCCTTCAGCGCCGACGCAAAACCGGAAAACGGCCCGTATTTCGTGGCCTGTAGCCCGCAAAAGGACGGCGGCGACGGCCGGATCGGCGTTGTCGTGGTCGCGCCCGGCAGTTTTGAGCAGGTCCGCGCCTGGGCCGGCAGCGGCAGGGCCGACCGGCCGGCCGCTTACAAGCAGTGGAAACAGCATGTTATGGAGAATATCAGGCAGTCTCTGGTGGACATGTGCCCGGAGCTTGCGGCCGTTCGCTTTGTAGATGGCGCAACCCCCTTGACTATGCGCGACTTTTTACATACCCCTCACGGCGGGCTCTATGGCTGCAAGCATAGCGTCGGCCAGTTGAACCCCATGCCCATGACCCGTATTTCCAACCTGTGGCTCGCCGGCCAGTCGATTATCGCGCCGGGTCTGATGGGCACCATGATTTCGGCCTTTCTGGCCTGCGGTTTTCTAGTCGGACATTCGACGTTGCACAAGGATGCGGTATGCGGTTAAGACGCGTCGCCATCACCGGCATGGGGGCGGTTTCCCCTTTCGGCAAGGGCAGCGGTCTTCTTTTTGACGCGCTTCTGGCCGGGAGAAGCGGCATCGCCCGCAATCCCGAACTCGACCAGTTCGCGGAACTGGGCCCCAGAGTCGCCGGGCTTGTGCGCAACCTCGACGTCATGGAGGTGCCGCGCAAGCACCGGCGCTCCATGTCGCCCATGTCCATCTACGCCTACCTCGCCGCCCTGGAAGCCGCGGCCGAAGCCGGGCTGGACGAAGCCGCGCTTGCTTCCGGGCGCACGGGGCTGGTCATGGGCTCCACCATGGGAAGCGTGCGGACCATCGAGGAATTTTTCCGGGCCTACCTGCCCGACGCCAGCCTTGCGCAGATAAAATCCATGATGTTTTTCCGGGTCATGGGGCATTCGGTAGCCTCAAACGTGGCCCAGGCGCTGGGCATAACCGGCCGGGTGCTCGCGCCCACGGCCGCCTGCTCCACCTCATGCGTGGCCATAGGCCTGGCCTATGAAGCCATTGCCTTCGGCAAGCAGGATGTCGTATTATGCGGCGGAGCGGACGAATACCACCCGCTGACCACCGGCACCTTCGACCTGATGCTGGCGGCCTCTTCGAATTTCAACGACGAGCCCGCCCGTACGCCAAGGCCCTTTGACCGGCAACGCGACGGCATCGTCTGCTCCGAGGGCGCGGGCGTGCTGGTGCTGGAATCGTTTGAATCCGCACGGGCGCGCGGCGTGCCCGTATTGGCGGAGGTGGCGGGCTTCGCCTCCGCCTGCGATGTCTCCAACATCGCCAACCCGGAGCCGGCGCCCCTGTACCGTTGCATGAAGGAGGCGCTGGACTGCGCCGGAGTGCGTCCGGAAGAGGTTTCGCACGTGAACGCGCACGCGACGGCCACAACGCGGGGCGACATCGCGGAAAGCCGCGCCATCGCCATGCTTGCCGGAGACGGCGTTCCCGTGTCCAGCCTCAAGGGGCATCTCGGGCACGCCATGGCCGCCAGCGGCGCGCTGGAGAGCATCGCCTGCGTTCATATGCTGCAAAAACAGATGCTGCTCGGCACCTTGAATCTGGATGAGCCCGACCCGCAGTGCGCCATGGTCGATCTGCTGCGGAACAACAGCGAGCGGGCTGTTTCCGTGATTGTCAAAAACAATTTTGCCTTGGGGGGCATTAACTGTTCCCTGGTTTTGCGAGGGTATGATGACTGACAGCCAGGTGATTGAAGCGGCCAACAAAGCGCTTGCCGAAGAATTCGAACTGGAGATCGAGCGCATGACCCCGGACGCGCGTTTCAGGGAAGACCTGGACCTGGACAGCCTGGACGCGGTCGACATGGTGATTGTGCTGGAAAAAACCTTCCAGATCAAAATCGGCCGCGACCCCGCCATCCTTGAAATCCGCACCGTGGGCGACATGCACGCTTATATCATCACCAAAAAACGCGAACTGGAGCAGGCCCGATGACAAGGCTGCCGTACGCGGCAAAGCTTGTCTGGCTGAATGTCGGATTTTACAGCGGCATGTTTTTCGTGACGGCCGTATCCATTCTTTTCGTCTCGGTTCCCGGCTACTGGTGGATGCGGCTTGTCAGGGGCTGCGACAAGGGCACGGCCGTGCGCCGTCTCATCTGGCTTTACGGACGCGCCTGGACCAAGCTGCTGGGCCTGTTCATTCCTTTGCGCCTTGAAAACTGCGACAAGGCCCTGCCCAGGCCGAGCATCATCACGCCCAACCATCAGTCCTTCTTCGACACGTACTGCTTCGCCTTCATGCCCGAGCCCGACGTGGTTTTCGCGGTTCGGGCCTGGCCCTTCCGCATGCCTTTTTACGGCCCCTACATGCGCCTGGCCGGTTACCTGAATACCGAAGGCGATAGCCCGGAAACCCTTCTTGAGCAATGCAAAAGCATTCTCGGCCAGAGATCGTGCATCGGCGTCTTCCCCGAAGGCACCCGCAGCCTTGACGGCGCCATGCGCCGCTTTCACCCCGGTGCCTTTCACCTGGCCGTTCTGACCGATGTCCCCATCGTCCCCGTCTGCATGGACGGCACGGGCATTTTTTTACGGCGGGGCGGATTCCTTCTGCGTCCGGCGGCCATCGCCATCCGCGTGCTCGACCCGATCCATCCGTCCCAGTTCACGCACCTTGGCGATGAGGCCCCGCTCGCCCTGAGGCACGCCGTCAAAGACAGCATCCAGAAAGCCCTGGACGATCTGCGCGCTGCATACCCCGTCTTCATCCCCTCTAACCGCAAAAAGGAGTGTTTATGAAACGCAATGTCGCCTTATCCCTGTTTCTGATTCTGATCCTCTGCCTCAGCATGGGATGCAAAAGAACCATTCCCATTCCCGAGATTACCAACGGCTCCGTGTCATCTTACGGCAAGCCGAGCGCCGCCCAGGTGCGCGACGGCATCATGCGCGCCGGCTCCATCATCGGCTGGCAGATGGTGGAAGAGCGGCCCGGCCTTATCGTCGCCACCTGGAGAGCCAGGGACCACAGCGTGATCGTGGAAATCCCCTATTCGACGACGCAATACTCCATCAAGTACCGCTCCAGCGTCAACCTGCTGGCCGAAGGCGGCCAGATCCACCGCAACTACGCGCGCTGGGTCGATCGCCTGAACAGGAACATCAGCAAAGAGCTGAGTCAGAGCAGACGCTGACGCGCATCCGTTTGGCGCCGCGACGGCGTCCGCCTCAACAGTGTTGTTCTCTGCCGCCAAGGAATTCATTTCCGGCGCGGCAGAGAACGAAATTCTCGCGTTGTCAACTATTTAGTCCGCCAGGTCCGCCACATGCCCAAGACATCGTCTTTTTCCCCCGTTCCCCCCGTTTCCCCTTTGTCCCCATTTCCCCCATTTCCCCCATTTCCCATGGACGCGGAACAGCTTCTGCCCCATACCGGCCCCATGTGCTGCATTGACCGGCTGCTGGCTTCATCCAAGACCGAGGCCCTGGCCGACGTGCTGCTGCGCCCGGAGCACAGTCTGGTGTGCGACGGCCTTCTCGACCCTTCGGGCTATGTCGAACTGGCGGCCCAAAGCGCCGGGGCCATGCAGGGCTTTGACCAGTATCGACAGGGCAGGCCTCCGAAATTCGGCTACCTCGTCGGGGTGCAGGATTTTTGCGTGCACGGCGAGGCCCGCCTCGGGGATCGCCTGGAAATAGCCGTGGGCATTGAAGCCGAACTCGCGGGAGTGACGGTTCTGACTGTGGGCATACGCCGGGACGGCGCCCTGCTGGCCGAGGGCAGAATCAAAGTGTACGTGCCCGAATGACAACCGCCCGCTACCCTTTCGACCCGCGAACCCTGCTTTTCAGGGCCTGTCTTGCGGGCGTGGCGCTTCTGCTCACCGCGTCTCTTTCGCGGGCCATAACGCCTCCGGACCTCGAAGCCCTTGACGGCCTGCGCCAAAAAGCCGCTTCCGCGCAAAGCGTGCAAAGCGACTTTGTGCAGGAGACCGCCATCCCCATGTTCGCCCAGCCCATTTCTTCCAAGGGGCGCTTCGTATTCAAGCGTCCGGACGGGCTGCTGTGGGAGTATACCGAGCCCATGCGGGAAGGCTTTGCCATGCGCGGGGAGAGCGGCGCGCGCTGGGCCGGCGACAAGGGCGTCCGCACCCCGTTCACGACCGCCAGCGACCCTCTGGCCGCCATCATCGGCCGCCAGTTGGTGGCCTGGATAATCTTTGACACGGCCAGCATCGAGCGCGATTTCCGCATCGCGGTGACGGGAAAAAATCCGCTGGAATTGACCATGACCCCGGCCCGCGACGATATGCGCGAGATCATCGAAGCCATTGTTATCGTCTTCACCGAGCAGGGCCCGGCCTCGCGGGTGGCGGTCCGGGAAACGCGCGGCGGCACGACCACGATTTCCTTTTCAAACACGGTCGTCAACGCGCCGGTTGACGACGCGGAGTTCAAATAGCCGTGCGTTTTTTCTCCCGCCTGTATCTGGCGCTTCGCCCCCATGCCCGGGCCAATTCCCGGACCAATTCCCGGACCCGTGTCTTCGTTCTCTCCGCCGCCGTTCTGGGCGTCATGGCCCTGAGCGGGCTGTTGACCGTCAACCTCGTCATCCGCGAGGACGTCACAAGCCTGATGCCCACGCGTCCGCCCGGTCTGGCCGAACAATTCCGCATTCTGCGCGAGGCCCCGTTCGCGCAAAGCCTTTTTATCGCGCTGGGCGGCGGCGACCCGGCGGGTTCCGCGAAAAAAGTGGCCGAGGCTCTGCGCGGCCCGGACATGCCCTTTGTGCTGTCGGGCATGGATTCCTTTTCGCCTTCGCTCCTGCCGAAGCTGTGCGCCGCGCTGCCCGGACTTATGGACGCCGGCGACATGGCCGCCCTGCCCCCGCTGCTGACCGAAAAGGCCGTGGCCGAGGCCCTGGACAAAAACCGGACCCTGCTCCTCAGCGCGCGCGGTCTGGCGTTGAGGGATTTTCTGGCTATGGACCCGCTCGGCCTGTGCGCGCGCAAGCTGCGCGGCTTCGCCTCGACCACGGGCACGCCGAAACCGGCCCGGGGAAGGATGCAAAGCGTGGACGGCCGGTACGCCGTTCTCGTGGCCGAGCCCGCCGCCTCCATGACGGACACCGCGGCGGCCCGAAAAGTCATGACCATGGCCCGCGACGCGGTCGGGCGCGGCGCGCCCGACGCGGAGACGATCATTATCGGCGGGCACCGCCATACCGAGGAAAACGCCGACGTCATCCAGGAGGACCTGCGCCGCATCCTGCCGGCCTCCGTCCTGCTGATAGTTCTCGCCTACCTGGTTTTTGTGCGCACGTGGCGCGGGCTTTCCATCGTCCTGCTGCCCACGGCCTCGCTCCTCCTGGCCTCGGCCTTTACCGGCCTGGTCTTTGACGGCATCTCCGGCATCGTCATCGGCTTTGGCAGCGTTATCCTCGGCATCACGGCGGATTACGCCATACACGTCTATTTCGCCATGAACGGCGCGGAAAGCCCGGAACAAAGCCTTGAGCGCGTCAGCACGCCCGTGCTTTTCGGAGCGCTTACGACCCTGGCCGCCTTTGCCGCCTTTTTTTCCTCCAGCATCCCCTGCATCGTGCAGATGACCTGTTTTTCCATCTTCGGGATTGTCGCGGCGCTGTTTCTGGCCCTGGTCGTCCTGCCCCAGTACCTTTGTTCGGCGCGGACGGCCTCCGCGCCGCCGCCCTTCGCCGAAAAGTGGAGCGCGCCGGAGGAGGCCACGCGCCTGCGCCCGAGAACGGCGGTCCTGACGCTCCTGTGGGCGGTGCTGGCGGCCGGTCTCGGCGGGCTTTTGCACAGCGCCCCCATTGACGGCGACATCCGCTCCCTTTCCTATCAGTCCGAGGCCATGGAAGAGGACGAAGCGCGCATGCGCGCCATATGGGGGGAACAGCGGGAGCAAGCCCTGTTCGCCGTTGAAGAGACTTCGCGCCAGGCCGCGCTCGAAAAAAACGACCGTCTCTGGGAACGGTTTGTGACGCTTTCCGCCGACAACGGCTATGACCTGTCCAGCCTGACCAGCCTGGCGCGCTTTTTGCCGGCGCGGAGCACGCAAACGGCAAGACATGCGGAATGGAAGGCATTCTGGGAAGAACGCGGGCCGCGAACCGTGGCCGCGCTCAGGGATCTGGCCCCCAAGGCGGGCTTTTCCGTGGAAGCGTTCGCGCCCTTCGCGCTCTGGCTGTCCGGCGAACCGCCCCTGGTCGACGCCGAGGTTCTCACAACTCTGGGGCTTGAGTTTCCGCTTCTGCTGCTCCGCGCCACCCCGGACGGGACCCACTTCGTTTACGGCGTGGCCCATGAAGGCCGCATGCCCGAATCTTTCCGCGACGCCATCCGCGATGAGGGCGGACATTACGTTTCGGGCGAAACCTTCCGGGCGGCCATGGACGAAGCCACCAGGGCCGACATGCTGCGTTTCGGCGGCCTTTCGCTTCTGGCCGTGCTCGGCACGAGCGTCTGGCTTTTGCGCTCCCTGCCCAGGTTGGCCCTGATGCTGCTGCCGGTTTCGCTGGGGCTGTTCGGCGTGCTGGCGGTCTACCGGCTTATGGGCATGAGCCTCAATATCTTCCACGCCATAGCCCTGCCCCTGGTGATGACCTTGAGCGTCGATTACGGGATTTTCATGCTGGCCTTTCTTGAGGGGCGGCTGCGGCGCGAAAGCGTCAAGGGCGTGCTGCTCTCGGGCCTGACGACCCTGTCCGGCTTCGGGGCGCTGCTTCTGGCCCGCCACCCGGCCCTGTTTTCCCTGGGGCTTACGGTCAGCATCGGCCTGAGCGCGGCCCTGCTGGCCGCCCTTGTGCTGATGCCGCGCCTTGTCCGGCCCGCGCACGGGCCGCCCCTCACTCCCCGTGTCCGGGAGGCCGGCCATGTTTGAAGCGCGCCGCGCCCTTCGGATCGGGCTTGTCGGGCTCTGTCTCGCGCTGACCGCCTGCGCGGCCGCAAAGCCGCAGACGCCTTCCGTCCTGCCCCCCATGCCGGACCGGGGAACCTGGCTCTTCCGGCACAAGGTTCGGCTGGAAATTCCGGGAGCGCGGCTTTCGCAGGGCTTTGACGGCGTCATGCGCCTGGATACGGCCCAGCGACGGGCGCGCGTGGCCGGCGTCACCGGGCTCGGCATGCAGCTTTTCGATATGGAAATCAGCGCCGAAAGCGCCGAACTCGCGTACCTGCATCCGCTTCTGGCCAGGATGCCCAGGGCCGGCGAGCATATCGCCCGCTGCGTGCGGCGCGTCTGGTTTGACTGTCTGGCGCGAATACCGTTAGAACCATCCATCAGTCATGACGACTGGAACTTTTCAGCCACAGGCGGCCTGGCGGATGACCTCTGGCCCGTGGAGATGACTTACGTAGACGCCAAGATTCCGTATACCGTGCAAATCCGCCTGGTGCAGGCGGAAAAGGACGAGCCCTGATGTCACTATTTTCGGCGGTGCGCGCTTGCATGACCAGCGCCCCCAAAGACTATTCGGACCCGGTGCGGGAGGCGGAATTCGTCTTCCCGACGGATTTCGCGGGCTTTGACGGCCATTTTCCCGGCGACCCCATGCTGCCGGGCATCGCCCAGATCATGGCCGCCGCGCTGACCGTCAGCCCCTCCGGCAGCAAGGATTTGCGCCGCATCGGCCGCTCCAAATTCATGAGCATGGTCAGGCCCGGCGATCGCGTGCGCGTCCGCGTGGAATGCCGCGAGAGCGGTACGGACCTCAAGGTGTCGGCCCAGTGCGAAACGGACAACGGCGTCTGCGCCCAGTTCAAGCTGGTGATGAAGCCGTCATGATCACCCGCCGCCCGCCCTATTTTGCCGGGGAACGCCTGCCCGACGGCGGCCCCGCGCCGGCACCCCTGGTCTGCGTTGTCGAGCGCGTCGTGCGTTTTGAGGAGGTCGATCCCCTCAACGTCATGTGGCACGGCCGCTACCCCAGCTACTTTGAAGACGCCCGCGTGGCCCTGGGCCGGCGCTACGGCCTCGGTTACCAGGAAGTATACGACGCCGGGCTCGTCATACCGGTCAAACAGATGGGCATTGACTACATCCTGCCCCTCAGGTTCGGCGAACGCTGCCGGATAACGGCCAGCCTGCATTGGTGCGAGGCCGCCAGGCTCAACTTTTCCTACGCCATCACGGCCGAAAGCGGCGCTCTGGCCACCACCGGATACACGGTGCAGTTGTTTTTGAGCCATAGCCAGGAACTGTATATGGTCAAACCGGACCATTATCAGCATTTCTGCGCCCGCTGGGAATCGGGCGCTCTGGCCTCTGACCCGGACCCGAGGCCATGAGCATCGCCCATCTGATCGTCATCCCGGTTTACAACCATGCCGGCGCCTTGCGCCGCGTGGCGCAGGGGGCTCTCGCGCACGGTCCGGTGCTGGTGGTGGACGACGGCAGCACCGATCTCGCGCCTGCCCGGCACCCGACCGGTGGCCCCGCGCCCATGCCCGAAGACGCCTTCGCGCCGGACAGCCCCCTGCGCGGCCTGCCGGTATTTTACGCCAGACACGAACGCAACCGGGGCAAGGGCAAAGCCATTCTGACCGGCGCGGACATTGCCCGGCAACTCGGCATGACGCATATCATCACCATTGACGCCGACGCCCAGCACGACCCCGGCGATATCCCGCTGTTCGTGGCGGCAATCGCCGAAAAACCCATGACGCTGTTCGTGGGCAAACGCGACTTCAGCACGGCCGACGCGCCCGTCTCCTCCCGCTTCGGCCGGTCCTTTTCCAATTTCTGGTACAAGGTGCATACCGGCGAGCGCATCGGCGACAGCCAGTGCGGATTTCGCGCCTATCCCCTGGCCCTGCTCGACTCGCTGACGCTGAACGAGAGCCGTTACAGCTTTGAAATCGAAGTCCTGGTGCGTTCCGCCTGGGCCGGCTTTACGTCGGCGGATGTGCCCGTCCGGGTCTATTACCAGCCGAAAGGGGAGCGGGTTTCCCATTTTCATCCCCTCATGGACAACCTGCGCCTGACCGTTTTGAATACCAAGTTCACGGCACGCGGCTGCATGCCGCTTCCGCAAAAACGATTCGCCCAGACTGAGGACGGCCGTCTGACGCCGCTCCGCCCCATGCGTTCGTTGCGCATACTGCTCTGCCGCAACGAGACTCCGAAAAACCTCGCTCTGGCCGGTGCCCTGGGCGTCGTCATCGGCGCCCTGCCCATTTTCGGCTTCCACAGCCTGGCGATCATCCTGGTGCTCGGCGCGCTGGGGCTGAGTAAAATAACCGGGCTCGCCACCAGCCAGCTCTGCATGCCGCCCATTGTCCCGGCGCTGTGCATCGAAGCCGGGCACTATTTACGCCACGGCGGCTTTTTGACTGAATTTTCACTACAGACCCTGGGCTATGAGGCCTTCCAACGCCTGTGGGAATGGTTTCTGGGTTCACTGGCCCTGGCCCCGGCTCTGGGCCTTGTCTGCGGCGTCACCGTCTATATCCTGGCGCGCATCGTGCGCCAGGGACTCAAGCGCCTGCCCGAGGGCGCGCAATGAACGCCGTGAAGGCCCCGGAAACCTGGTCGAGCCGCAGCCTCGGCTCACGCCTGCAACACGGCATCTTCTACCGCCTTATCGGCCTTGGCGGCCGGAAGGCGGCTTACGCGCTGCTGTTTTTCGTGGCGCTCGGCTATATGCTCAAGCCCGAAGCCGTCCGCCGCAGCGCGCCTTACCTGCGCAGGCGTTTTCCCGGCGCGGGCTTTTTCGGGCGTCTGCGCCGCCGCTGGCTGCTCCAATGGACCTTCGGCAAAACCCTGGTGGACAGAGCCGTGGCCGGAATCAGCGGCAATTTCGAGGCCGGCGTCAGCCAGGAGGAAATCGCCGTCATCCATGCCCGGCACGCCGAGGGCAAAGGGCTTATCCTGTTGAGCGCCCATGTGGGGCCCTGGCAGGTGGCCATGTCGATTCTGCCGAAATACCTTCCGGAACCCGTGAGCGTGGTTCTGCACCGCGACGCCGGAGACATTGACCGCCACTATTTCGAGCATACCGGCGAAAAGCCGCCCTTCACCCTGATCGACCCGGCCCTCGGGCCGCAAAGCGCCATCGCCATGGCCCAGACCCTTCAAGGCAACGGGCTGCTCTGTATGATGGGGGACAGGCCTTTTGGCGGCGGCCACGTGTGCCGCGTCCCGTTTTTGGGCGCTGAGATCGCCGTGCCCTTTACGCCGTATTACCTGGCCTCGCATACCGGCGCCCCCATCGTCGTGTTTCTGTCTTACCGCACCGGGCCGGGCAAGGTGACGACCACTATCGCCGGCACCATCCGCGTTCCGCCCGGCCTGGGCAAAGAGGCCGGCGCTTACGCTCCCTTTGCCCGCTGTTTTACCGCCATGCTTGAACAAAGCGTCGCCGCCGCTCCATACCAGTTTTTCAACTTCTATAACATGTGGGAAACGTAATGAATGTCAAAGAAAAACTGAAAAATGCCCTTGTTGAGGAACTCAAGCTGGAAGACGTCACTCCTGGAGACATAAAGGATGACGCCCCGTTGTTTGGCGAAGGCCTCGGCCTTGACTCGCTTGACGCCATCGAACTGGTGGTGCTGGTGCAGCGCAATTTCGGCCTGACCATGCAAGACCAGGAAGAAGCGCGAAAGGCCTTTGTCTCGGTGAACAGCCTCGCGGCATACATTGAAAAGCGCCTCGCATGATCGCCAGGGCAGACCCGGTGTCCATCAGCGGCATGGGCTGCGTGACCGCGGCCGGACGCAATCTCGCCGAGAATCTGGCTTCGCTGGACAAGGGACTGCGCGCGCCGCGCCCGCCCGTCCTGTTCCGGACGGAAAAACGCTACCCGGTCTTCATGTGCGGCCTGCCGGCGTCCGAGGCCTGTGCCGGGCTGCCGGGGCAAGACCTTTCCGGCTATTCACGCACGGTCCGTCTGGCGGTGATCGCCGTTCTTGAGGCCCTGGCCGACGCCGATATGGCCCCGGAAAGCCTGGCGTCCCTGCGCGTGGGCGTCTGCCTGGGCACCTCCGTGGGCACGGCCCTTGAATTTTTTGACTATTACCGCGAGGACCGCGCCGGGCGCACCCCCGACATCGAGGTCATCCACCGCTACCTGATCTCCAACCCCTCCCTGGCCCTGGCAAAGCTTTTCAATCTGACCGGGCCGGTACAGACCATCGCCAATGCCTGCTCGTCGGGCGCCGACGCCATCGGCGTCGCGGCCCGCTGGATTCGCGACGGCCTGTGCGACGTCGCCCTGTGCGGCGGCACGGACGCCCTGGCCCAGATCATCTACTACGGCTTTTCCAGCTTGCAGTTGCTGTCGCCCGAGCCCTGCCGCCCCTTTGACAGGAAGCGTTCCGGCCTCAACCTCGGCGAAGGCGCGGGCATCATGGTGCTGGAGGCCGAGGGCCGTCGGAAAAGAGCGCCTCTGGGCCGGGTGCGCGGCTACGGCACGGCCACGGACGCCTATCATCTGACCGCGCCGCACCCGGAAGCGCGCGGCCTGGTCAAGGCCCTGGAACAGGCCCTGGCCCAGGCGGGCGCGGCCGGCAGGGATATCGCCTTCATCAACGCCCACGGCACGGCCACGCCGACAAACGACGCGGCCGAAGCCGCCTTTTTCCAACGCTGTTTTCCGGGCACGCCCTTTCTCGCCACCAAGGGCTGCACCGGGCACACCCTGGGCGCGGCCGGGGCCATCGAAGCGGTGTTCACCCTGGCCCATTTGCGCAGAGGACGCCTGCCGCCCAGCGCTGGATTCAGCGAAATCGACCCGGTTCTGGGGCTGAGCCCGGTCAACAAGGCCGAGGCCATTGACAAAACCCTGGCCATGACCCAGTCCCTGGCCTTTGGCGGCAACAATTCCATATTACTGCTGGAAGCGGAGAGAGCCGAATGAGCATACGTGTTGACGGCTACGCCTGCCTGGGCTCCTTCGGGCGGGACGCCCCAAGCCTGTTGGCCTCCCTGCGCGGGAACGGCCCCTCCGGCTTCACGCCGGCAACGGACCTGAGCGGGCTGGCCGAGTTTTTCCCGCCCCGAAATCTGCGTCAATGCGACCATTTCAGCCGCCTGGCCCTTCTGGGCGCGAGCCTCGCCCTGCGCAACGCCGGGCTTGCTCCCAGGGACGGCGATGCCGGAACAGTCTGGGGCGTGGTCCTCGCCAGCGGCTACGGCCCGGCCCGGCCCACCTTTGATTTTCTCGATTCCATCCTGGAGCACGGCGAAGGCATGGCCTCGCCCCTGGCCTTTTCCCTGTCCGTGCACAACATTCCGGCGGCCATCCTCGCCAGGAACCTGGGCATTATCGGCCCCTGCGCCACGGTCTGCCAATACGAAAGCGCGGTGGCTTCGGGCCTGCTGCTCGCCGGGACCTGGCTCGCGGAAGGCCGGGCCGATCGCGTCCTTTTCGGCGGGGTTGACGAGCACACGCCCGTGCTCGACGCGATCACGGCGCGTCTGGCGCAAGAACGCGCCGACAACAAGGCCCGCCCCTGCCGCAGGCGCCTGCCCTTGGGCGAGGGCGCGGCGTTTTTCGTCCTGTCCCGCGCTGACGGAAAAGACAAGGGAAGCCCGGCGCCGCGAATCGAAGCGGTCAGCCTGTCGGCCTCGCCCGGACAGCCCGACGGACTTGCCCCGGACGGACTCGCCCCCGGCGGACTTGCCCCCGGCGGACTTGCTCCGGACGGGGAGCTTCTTTTTGCCTCGGGCATCGTGCCCGACGGTCTGAAGCGGGCGGCCAAAGCCATTGACGGAGGCCGGGTTTACGGCAACCTGCCCGTGGCCCAGGCCCTGGACTGCGCCGTGGCGCTCGCCATGCTCGAAAACGCGGGCGGGCCGGAGGCCGCCACGCCTCCCCGGCGGGCCCGTTGCCTCAATTTCGCCCGAGGCGTGCGCGGCGAAGTTCGGATAGCCGGAGCAACATCATGAGTTCCCTGGATTTTTCGCGTGAAGACGTTCTCCTGGTGCTTCAGGGCCTGGCCCAGGCCTTGCGGGGCCAGGGCGGGCGGCATGTCAGCGACAAGTCGCTTTTTATCGAAATCCGCAGTCTCAAAGGCTTCACTCTTGAACAAAGGCGGGAACTGGCCGGGGCCGCTCTGGCCTTTTTCGATCTGGACAGGAACGCCGCGACGGCTGGCGGTCCGGCCGAAACCCTGCTCTCCCGCGACTCGCTCGAAGAGTGGGCCGACCTGCTCTTTTCGCCATGGGACAAAGCCCACCTGTGTTTCAGCAGTTCGGGCAGCACGGGCAGACCCCTTATCCACCGCTACGACATGCCGCAACTGACGGAAGAGATCAGGGCAGCGGCCCCGGCCTTTGCCGGGCGCGAACGCGTCGTCTCGGTCATGCCGCCGCATCATATCTTCGGCATGATGTACGGCCCCCTGGTAAGCAAATACCTGGGCCTGCCCCTGGCGCACGCCTCGCCCCTGCCTTTGTCCTCGTTCTTCGGCCTGCTCAGACCCGGCGATCTGCTGGTGGCCTTTCCGCTGTTCTGGAAGGCGCTGCTCGACATGATCGACGGCGGCCACGGCGCGCGGCCCTTGCGCTTTCCCGGCAATGTCCTGGGGCTGACCGCCACAAGCCCCTGCCCGAAAGAGGTCATCACCGGCCTGCTGGGCCTCGAAAAAACGAAGAGCCCGCCGCTTGTCGGCATGAAGGAAATTTACGGCTCAACGGAAACCAACGGCGTCGGCATGCGCCACGACGGCGGGGAGTGGTACGCGCTGTTCTCGCACTGGCGGTCCGTGATGCTGCCCGACGGCAGCCGCGCCCTGCTCGCCGCCGGCACCGGCCAGGCCGGAAAGACCGTGCCCCTGCCGGACCGGATTATCTGGAAGGACGACAGGCATTTCAAGCCGGAGAAACGCGCCGACAACGCCGTGCAGGTCGGCGGCATCAACGTCTACCCGCTGGCCGTGGCCGCCCGCATCCGCGAACACCCGCTGGTGCGGGACTGCGCCGTGCGCCTGATGCGTCCTGAGGAAGGGGCGCGGCTCAAGGCCTTTATAGTGCCCGCCCTGCCGCTTGACCGGGCCTCGCAGGCCTTCGGCAAAGACTTCAAAGACTGGCTTGCCGCCACATTCGACGCCCCGAGCCGCCCCAAAAGCATCCGCCTGGGGGCCTCGCTCCCGGTCAACGCCATGGGGAAAGCCTGCGATTGGGATTAACGCGCTGACGGCGAAAACACTGATTGGCCGGGGGGCCGGGGCAGCGCCCCGGTTTTTCTGTTGTCGAAGCCAGTTTGATCGCATGTGGGCTCTGCCCACACCCGCCAGGGCCTTGCCGGCCCTGGACCCGGCGATTGGGTGGCTGATCGTTGTGCCTTGGTTGATACGTTCAGCCGGAACCCAAACTGAGGGGGCGTTTCCCTTGCCCATCCAAACACCTCCGAAAGGTTGATACGCGCAGCCGGAACCCAAACTGAGGGGGTCCGGGGGAAATCATTTCCCCCGGCGGGGTCCGGGGCAGCGCCCCGGCCGCCGGAGGCA
>JAIRTI010000035.1 GCA_031255035.1 Desulfovibrio sp. | reverse complement strand
GGGAGTACAGCCACCCCTTCGGGATTGACGCGGCCCACGCCCTTGATGACGTGCTGCGGGATCCTGAAGGCTTTCCGGCCCGCGTTGCGGGCATTGACCGGGCCCTGCCCGCCTGGCCGCGACTCTCGCTTGGCCGCGAGCATGCGGACAAGGTCAGGAACGGCGCCCGGCTTGAGTACACGTCTGTCGCCATATCGGGCGCCTTGCCGGGGGTTGCCTTCACTCCGGGTATGCGCGTCCTGATGCTGGACGAAAACGGAAAGGCGCTGGCTCTGGCCGAAGCCGCTTTTGCTGACGGCAACGCGGTCTGGGCAGTGACGCGGGGGCTGTGGAACCCATAAGAATCCGCCTCGCGGGTTTGCCTGAAAAAGGAGAAATGCTGTGGTACTTGATGTGGAACAGAAAAAGGCGGTTATTGACGCGCACGCCAAGCACGAGGGCGACACCGGCTCCCCCGAGGTGCAGATTGCCCTTTTGACCGCACGGATTCAGGATCTGACCGGGCACTTCAAAGAGCACAAGAAGGACTTCCACTCCCGGCAGGGCCTTCTCAAGCTTGTTGGCCGCCGCCGCAACCTTTTGAACTACCTCAAAAAAACGGATGTGCAGCGCTACCGCGGCATCCTTGAAAAGCTGGGGCTTCGCAAATAGCGGCCTGGCGAGTTTTGCAGGGGGGGCGCATTGCCCCCCCTGCTGTTTACGGGTATTATGCCCGCTTACGGTAACGCGCATACGGCGCGGGTACGGTTCTCCGTCCCCTTGAAACACACGGCGGCTTTGTCCGCCAAAACCGAAGTGAAGGGGGGTCCGGGCAAAGGAGGCAGGTTTTCCCTGGTTGTTTTCCCCGGAATCCCCTTCAAAGCGAAGGATGAATTATGAGTGTTTTTCCCTGCACACGCGTCAAAGCGAATGTGGGCGGCAAAGAGATCCTTCTCGAAACAGGCCGCCTTGCCAACCAGGCTGACGGGGCCGTGTGGGTCCAGTGCGGCGACACGGTCGTTCTGGTCACGGCCTGCAGCCAGCCGCTGGACTTTGACAAAGGATTTTTTCCGCTCACAGTGGATTATTCCGAAAAAATGTACGCGGCCGGCCGCATTCCCGGCAGTTTTTTCCGGCGTGAAATCGGCCGTCCCTCGGAGCGTGAAACGCTGGTCTCGCGCCTGATCGACAGGCCCATGCGTCCGCTTTTCCCCAAAGGTTTCAAGGATGAGATCCAGGTGCTGGCCAATGTCATCTCGGCCGACCAGGAAAACGATTCCGACACCCTGGCCCTGACCGGCGCCTCCGCCTCGCTCTGCCTTTCCTCCATTCCCTTTGCCGGGCCGGTGGCCGGGGCGCGTATCGGCCGCATCAACGGACAGTTTGTGCTCAACCCCACCATCAGCGAACTGAAGAACAGCGATCTCAATTTCATGTTCGCGGCCACGCGTGAAGCCGTGGTCATGGTGGAAGGCGAAGCGGACTTTGTGCCCGAGAAGATTGTTGCCGAGGCACTGGCCTGGGCCCATAAGGAAATTCAGCCCCTTATCGAGGCGCAGGAAGATCTCACCCGTCTGGCCGGCAAAGAAAAGCAGGCCATGAAGGCGCAGCCCGACGTCAGCGCCGTGGCCGATTTTCTGAAGAACGCCGTTGAGGCCGACCTTGCCGCCGCCCTGTCCATCCCCGAAAAAATGGCCCGGCGCGCCGCCAAAAAGGTCGTGAAGGAAAAGGCCGTGGCCGCCGTGGCCGATCCGGCCTCGCCCTTTGCCGCGGACGCCGATTCCCTGGCTGCCGTGTCCGGCATCCTTGGCGACATGGAAAAAAGCATCGTGCGCACCCGGATCCGCGAAAGCGGCAAGCGCATAGACGGCCGCGACACCAGAACCGTGCGCCCCATCCTCATCGAAACCGGCACCCTGCCCAGAGCGCACGGGTCCTGCCTCTTTGCCAGAGGCGAAACCAAATCGCTGGTGGTTACCACCCTTGGCAGTTCCACCGACGAGCAGCGTATGGATTCCCTGGTGGGCGACGTCACCAAAAAGTTCATGCTCCATTATAACTTTCCGCCCTACAGCGTCGGCGAAGTGAAGATGGTGCGCGTATCCCGCCGCGAAATCGGCCACGGCGCCCTGGCCGAAAAAGCCCTGCGGCCCATCCTGCCCGCCGACGACAGCTTTCCCTTCACCTTGCGCGTGGTGGCGGAGACCATGGAATCCAACGGCTCCTCCAGCATGGCCGCCGTATGCGGCGGCTGCCTGTCCCTGATGGACGCCGGCGTGCCCATCAAAGCGCCGGTGGCCGGCATCGCCATGGGCCTCATCAAGGAAGGGGACGATTTCATCGTGCTCACCGACATCCTTGGCGATGAAGACGCCCTCGGCGACATGGACTTCAAAATCGCCGGCAGCGCCGAAGGACTCACGGCCGTACAAATGGATATCAAGGTGACCGGCATTTCCACCGAGATCATGGCCAAAGCCCTGGATCAGGCCCGTGAAGCCCGCATGCACATCCTCGGCGAAATGGCCAAGGTTCTGGACGCCCCGCGCGCCGAGCTGTCCAAATACGCTCCGCAGCACGCCGAAGTCGAAGTCAGCCCGGACGTCATCCGCCTGATCATCGGCCCAGGCGGGAAAAATATCAAAGCCATCACCGCCGAAACCGGCGCTTCCGTCGATATCGACGACTCCGGCAAGGTCGCCATCTTCGCCCCCACCCTGGACTCCCTGGAAAAAGCCAAGGAACTGGTGCTGGCCTTTGACCAGAAGCCCGACATCGGCAAAAACTACGACGCCAAAGTCATCAAGGTGCTCGAAATCGGCTGCATTGTGGAACTGGTGCCCAATATGGAAGCCCTGGTCCATGTCTCCCAGCTCAATACCGGCCGCGTCGAAAATGTGGCCGACTTTGTAAAGCTCGGCGAGCGCATGACCGTCAAAGTCATTGAAATCAACGGCGATCGCGTGCGCGCCTCGCGCAAGGTCGTGCTTCAGGAAGAACAGGGCATCCCCTGGAACCCCGAGGAAACCGCCAGACCCCGCCGCGATCGCAACGACAGGGGCGACAGGGGCGACAGGGGCGGGCGCGGCAACGATCGCGGCCGCCGCGACCGGCGCTGAAGGCGTATGCGTTTGCAAGAAGAGTGAGAGGCATGCCTCCGGCGGCCGGGGCGCTGCCCCGGACCCCGCCGGGGGAAATGATTTCACTTGAAAGCAGTTTTTATGATGCTGAGTGAGTAATCATTTCTAAAAATATTAAATGGTTGTGTATTTATGAAAACTCGTGAAAGGTCGTATTTTTTTGGAGCAAGTGGAGCAAATTTGGAGCAAGGTTTTAATTATTTTCCTTGTCAGTGATTTTTTTCAGCGTCTTTTTCCGCCGTGCTTGTTGTCGGCTTCGGCTTGTAACCAAGCTTCGGCGGTTATGATTTTGAGATAGTTGAGTTTGAAATGTAAACCTCTGTCGGTAAAATGGAAGTCCCACGCTTCGCGGATGTGTGGTGGGAGCTTGTCTTGATATATGGGGTGTTCAAGAGCTTGTAGGATGTTTTGCGGGGTGTCAATGGGCAGGTTGAGCGGTGGCAGGGTTAGCGAGTGCAAATACTGTACGAGATGGGGCAAGGGGCTAGAGGGAGAAAGACAGAGGTCTTGCAGGTAATCTGTAAGCTTGCGGTTAGGTTCGCTTTTAATTTGCCCTAATGATGGAAGCGACTCAAGAAGTTGAAGCGTTAAGGCTTCAACTCTTTTTTTTAGCCTGGCTCGTCGGCGGAATTCAGGGCTGGAGCTTGGCAGGTCGTGGAGATGACAAAGCGGGGTTTTCTTCTCAAGTGGTCGGCGGACGACAGACCGCCAACAGAGGGAACAGAAAACAAAATGTTCTGCTATTGCTTGGGGGGTCTGATATTCTGTTTTGTGTTCTGAGAGTTTGTAGTCTTGTCTTTGTGGT
>JAIRTI010000194.1 GCA_031255035.1 Desulfovibrio sp. | reverse complement strand
GAAAGGCAATGCCTCCGGCGGCCGGGGCGCTGCCCCGGACCCCGCCGGGGGAAATGATTTCCCCCGGACCCCCTCAGTTTGGGTTCTGACTACGCGCAGCAACAGGGGCACCACTCCTCAGTTGGATTCCGGCTGCGCGCATCAACAGGGACACCACTCCAGCCACCCAATCGCCGGGTCCAGATACGAAACTGGGGCCGGGTCCTGGCGCTGTGGGCAGAGCCCACATGCGATCAAATTGGCTTCGACAAAATCAGAATTGCTGGTCGAAGCCCTCTGTTTTTGACGCGGCGCTTCCCTACGAATTTACGAGCACACCGGTATCCAGCCAATAGCCTTCATCAAGAGGCAGGGTTTGCAGCCGCACTTCCACGGCTTTTTTGCCGCCCCTGGGTTCGTTCCCTTCGTTGTCCGTCACGGCCACCACCGAAAGCTCGCCTTCGTCCACGTCGCCCTGGACCGTGCTGCCCTCAACGCCCCGTTGCAAAAAGCGCATGGTCACGGTGTAGGGGAGTTTGCCGAGGGCCAGGCGGCGGTCCTCTTCGCTGGCGAAGTCCAGGAGGTAGAAACGCGTGGTGGGCCAGCGCTCGACAGGGAACTGCCGGAAGCCAACGGACAACGGCCCCGTGAACAGGACATCCTTTTCCATGTCCTGTTCGAGGCCGCTTTCCACATCCGCCTCAAACCAGACCTTGCTGTCGGCAAGGCGGCCGGTGGTGTCCATCTCGCCGATGAAGCGCGCCGTCGAGGTCAGGGCGAGCGCCCCGGCATCAAAGGAAAAGCCCTCAAGATGCCCCTGGGCCAGAGCGCAGAGAATGGCCCCCATGGAGACGGTGGTCTTGGGGTCGGTAATCATGCCCAGGTGATCCACAAAGGGATACCAGCGGCCCACGCGATACTCGCACAGGGGGATGATGCGATCCACCGGCACCGGCTGTCTGGCTACGGCAGCGGCGATAACGCCGTGCAGCTTGCTGGGCCGGCCCGACAGAAGCAGGACGTCGCAATCGTACAGACGAATCACTTCGCACAGGTCCGCCAGAATGCGCTGGATGACCGAGCTTACGGCCTTTTCCACAACCCCCGGCGTCATGGTCACGGGCACGTCCATGAGAGAAAACGCGCTGCCGGGCGCGGCCCGGCGCACCGCTTTTTCCACGTATTCAATGACCGCGCGGGACGGGGCCGGGGCCTTGGCAAAGGGGAGCGAGACGCCAGCCCCGCCGTCGTCGTCCGTCCAGATATCCCTGACGCTGAGGGGAAAAGAGAAAAAATCGCGCAAGGTGAAGGTGGCCGGAGGCGAGCGCAGAGGGTCGCATTTCTCATAGGCGGCCAGCAGGGCCAGGCCGACCGGGGAGGCGATCTGGCGCGTGAACTGCGAACGCAGGCCGCGATTTTCCTGCGAGTTGTCGAGCACGTCCCGGCCGAAGCATTCGCCCAGCAAGAGGCGGGTGTTGACCACGCCCTGTTCGGCCGCTGCCTTGGCGATGGCCGTCAGCAGGCAGTCGGCGATCACATTGCGCAGGATGTCGTCGCCGGCCACGTTGAAGCCGTCGCGCATGTTCAGATGCGGCCGGACGCGCGCGGTCGAGCTTTCGTCGTTATCCAGCGAATAGGTGGTGATGCTCAGATCCGTCGTGCCCCCGCCCACATCGATACTGGCTACCCGCAAGGTGGGGCGGGCGCTGTACGCTTCGCGTTTTTTCCCGGCCAGACGGAAAAAAAGATGGGCGTCGCCGTGGTATTTGTGGATGATCTCGTTATAGATGTAGACAATCTGCGTGCAACTGGCCTCATCCCAACTGCACCGCGTTTCCGGGCTCTGGCGGTAGTCGCGCCGCCCCTGGGGGCCGCGCGCGTGGGGCGGCGCGTACCAGTCGTTCCAGCCCAGGGCCTGCCAGACGGTGCGCACGGCAAAGCTTACCCAGCGCCGGTAGATGCGCTGCTCGGCGATGGGCATGCCCGAGGGCACGGTAAAGACGACGCGCCTGAGGCGCCTCGGCAGATCGGACAACTCGCGCCTGCCCCGCTGCGCCGGGGAGTTGATGGTGACAAGGGTCTGCATGATCACTTCGCCCAGCAGAAACATCATGATGGAACTGCGCGTGAACTGCGACTCAAAGGCGATTTCCCGCTCCTGATTGCGGTACAGCGGGTGCCGGGCTATCCTCGGGTCGTCGAAGCAGGACAGCGGCGTGCCCATGTGGTTGATCTGTTTGGCGAAACTGCCTCTGGTGACCATGGGTTCGTAGTCGCCGCCCGTGTTGAAGCGCCAGGTGGGTTTCCAGATGCGCTCGTCCCACAGGTAGCGCTTGGGGCTGGACATGCCGGTCGTGCCTTCGGCGCTTTTGGCGCGGGTGGCCAGGCGGGCCGCTTCCGGGCCCATGCGCACCGCCGACGCCCACGGGAAGGCGGGCGTGCGCCGGCCGGAGAGCTTGGAATAGGCCTCGTCGCCGAACGAGGCCTCGGCAAACTCTATGCGCGTGGCAAAAGGCTCGGTGTAGATATGTTCCGGCCGGCTGATATCCCGGATCTGCATCAGGTAGCTGTTGTTCAGGTTGGTGCTGTGCTGGGGGGGCGTTTCCACCAGGATGCCCGTGGTGCGCGAGTTGCCGATATCCAGGATCAGGTCGACATCGACGGGAATGTCGCGGTCGGGGTTGATGACCCGCACGCGCGCCCCGGGCAGAATGACGGACAGCAGCTCAAGAAAGGTCAGATATTCGGCCAGATGCTCCATGACGAAACAGGACTCGTCGGGACGCCTGCGCGAGGCGGCCAGCCGGCTTTCACGCAGGGAGAATATCCAGCGGTCGACCCAGGGGGCGTTCAGAAACCATGTGTTGTCGCGAACGTGCCAGGCCAGACCGAACACCGCGTTGGCGGCCACGTCGTTGGGAGACAGGGCGAAGTACTGATCGCCGCTCCCGTCCGTTTTTGGCGCTGGCGGCTCTTCGACGCTGGTGTCAAAAGCGAGGATAATGCGCAAGGCGCGGGCGCCGTCCGCCGGCCGCACCAGCCGGCAGCGGGCCCAGTTGGATGGCCCGGCCTCGAACATCGGGTCGCCGTTGGGGCGGCGCATATCGCGAATGCGCAAATAGGGCAGGGGCGCCCATTGATCAATATAGGCGTCCAGGCACTTGCGGGAGTCGATTTCATAGCTGGACGGCGCCGAGGGCGTGCCGTCCACGCGTTTCACCCAAAGGCCTCTGTCGTTTTCCTCAATGCTGTGCAGGACGAAATTCTCCCGGCCTTCGCCCTGGCTGCCCGGACGGCGTTCTTCAAGAAACGAGCGGGAAAAGCGGACGGCTTTTTGATCAAGGGCGTCGAGATCGATGCTGAAGTCCAAAAACTGGGGGCAGCCGCCGGGAATCAGCGTGACGGGAAAGGTATATCTGGGCATTTCCATAGGTCGTTGTCCACCTGTTAGGGGCGCCTTTCCTGCAAAAGACGCGCTTTCTGTATTGTCGCGCCCGCTACTCGACTTTATGGCGATTAACGCCTGAAACAGTTTGCTTGCGGCGGGCAAAGCCCGCCTGCTCCTGTTGCGCGGCAAGGATTTGCGGACAAATCCCTGCCGAGCGTTTCATGTGTGAAATGCTCTGACGGCTTCCGGCGCGAAGCGGGCGCGGGCGGACCTCAACCGCGCCTGAAACGCGCGTCCCAGGTGCTGCGTCTGCCTTGTTCCTGCCCCCGGCAATTGGCCTTGCCGCCGCTGCCCGAAGCGCACCGCACCTTGTGCGGCACGTAACCTTTGCCCTTGTTGCACGTGGCGGAATCGGCGCTGAAGTTCAGCCGCCCGGCCGAGTCGAACTTGGCCCGGACCGCGCCGGAGCAGCGCGCGCCGCTCCTGTGCTCTTTGATGACGCGGGTGCCCCGGCCGTTGGCGTCAAAGCAATACTGCACGGTCACCTGGTCGCCGGAGGTGCTGGAGAGGTCGGTTTCCGATGTCCAGCAGCCCTCCAGAAACCCCATATCGTTGTTCTTCTTGGCGTTTTCGGGGATTTTCAAATCCTCGCCTTTGGGCTGTTCCTTGGGCTTTGGCTGTTCCTTGGGCTTGGGCTGTTCCTTGGGGGGTTCCGGCTCTTCCTTGGGCGGTTCGGGCGTGGTCGGCATCAGGTCGGCCAGTGAGGGCGGCTCGACAGGTTCCTCGGGCACTTCCGCCGGCGGCTCGGGCTGTGGCGGCGTTTCCGCTTTCGGCGGCACGCATTGCGCCGCCCTGGCGGAAAGCTGGGCGCGCAGATCGTCCAATTGACGCCGCAAGGAGCGCTCTTTTTCCTGTTCCGCTGTCAGGGCGCTGACCAGGCCCGGATCGGCCCGGCCTTGCGGCGAGGCGGCCGGCGGAACCGCCGCCGATGGCGCGCACCCGGCGGGACGGGGCGGAGTGGAGCAGCCGGCCGGCATGGACGCCGGGCTCAACAGCATGCTGACCAGATAGAAAAGCGCGACAAGGAGTAACAATCCTGACAAAAAACAGCCGACTGACCGCAGCCAGGCCCATTCGGACGCCGGGCGCGCCGCGACGGCGGCCGGAGGGAGCGGCGGCGCGGCCACGGGAGCGGCTGCGGCTGCCGGGGCCGCGCCCTGGCCCTCGTCCGGGGGCAAGGGGGCCGGGGCCGGGTCGGCCGGGGGCGGCGGGCTCATCAGGGGGGCGGCCCCGCCCAGGCGCACCAGTTCTTCCGGTTGGGCGCCAATGCTGCCGGCCTCGAAGCCCCAGCAGGTCATCACGGGCTGGTCGCCGACCATGTACAACTGGTCGGCCGCCGGGTAGCGCAGGGCCAGAGACAGGATGTTGCCCCTGATGTTCCGGGTGGCGCCGGGGTCGTTTTTCAACTCGTCGGCAAGGGTCTCGATGTCTTTGGCCAGACTCTTGAAGGCCTCCACGGCCGGCCTCTGCCGCTCCGGCGGCAGCAGGGCCAGGGGGACGGCCCGGCCTTCGGCTTCAGTATACCAGTCGGTGGCTGAGCCCGAGGACTCATGAACCGGTTCGGCCAGGAGCAGGGCGTGGCGGCGGGAGAGCGAATTCTCAAGCATCGAACTGAGTTGGGGCCAACTGTCCGTGACAAGAATGCCCTGAAAGCGCAAAGCGTTGAAGGTGCCTCTTGGGGTATTGGCTATATGCGTGCTTGCCATGCGTCCTTCCTAAATTTGCCGGGCGTCGCGCCTATTTGCCGGGCGTCGCGGGGTTGACGCCGTGTTCCTGCATAAACTTGATCAAATCGCCGCCCACCAGAGCGATGTTGGTCTGGCTGTAAGATTGATCGGCCTGGCGGATAAAGGTGTTGATGCCGACGACAACGCCCTGGCTGTTGATCAGGGGGCCGCCGCTGTTGCCCTGCGAAAGCGAGGCGGTGTGCAGGATGGCCGAGGGGGTCCTTTCCAGCACCACGCTGACGACGCCTTCGGAGTATACGACTTCCGGCACGGCTTTGACGTCGCCCCGGGCCATGGCGGCCAGCTTGGGGTCGATGGCCGTGATATAGCCGGGAAAGCCCCAGGCGCTGATCCGTTCCGTGCGCGAAGCGCCCGAGGCCACTTGCAGGACAGGGGCTTTGGCGGCGAGGTCCGGGTCCACGGCAAGCAGGGCGTAGTCGCGTGACTTGTCCGGGCTGAAGGCGACGATGCGCGCCGGCTGCATGCCGCCCAAAACCTTATTGCCGACAAGTACCTGGGCGTCCGGCCCCTGGGCCACGTGCCTGTTGGTGGCGATGACGCCTGGGGCCACGAAAAAGCCCGAGCCCATGCCCACCTGATCCTCATAGGCGGAGACCACAAAGACCGTGGCCTGATCCATCAGTTCGGCCACGGTGGAAGGCGGCGGCGCGGCGGTGGGGGCCGGGGCGGTTCCGTTGCGCGACGGCGGCGGCGGCGCGGCCTCGGCCTGGGGCGCGCCGCTTTCCGGCGCCCGTGTTTGGGGCGCGCCGTAACTCGGGGCCACCGGAGCTTTTTCCAGGGGCGGCCCCATTTTTTCGGCCAGAGAGCACGGGTCTTCCCGCAGAAGGGCTTGCAGCTCGGCAAGTTCTTCTTCGAGTCCTTTGTTCTGGGCCCGCTGCATGTTCAGCAGCCCGTTCACGTCCACGGGCGCCGGCTCTGGCGCTTGAACCGCCACCGAAGCGCTCTGGCAGCCGCGCATGAGAATCAGCATGATTGCAAGTCCGGCGAGGACGCCAAGTCCCGCCCAGAAAAGCGGGCGGGTGTAAATCGGCGCCGGAACCGCCGCCGTCCCGGCATACGGGGCGTCTTGCCGTGCCGTGTTCCCGTCGTGTCCGGGTGGAGTGGGGGGCGGAGTGGGGGCTTGTGTCATGGCGCCTGTCCTTAACTCGCTGTCAGCTCATCAGGTCTCGGGCCTGCTGGTGGGTGGAGGACAGGCGCTCGCGAAGGAGGCGCTCTTCTTCCTGCCCGGCCGAGACCGATTGTTGCATGGTGTTGCTTTTCCGCCGCATGTCGGCGACCTGTTTGGCCTCTCCGCCGGAAGCGGAAGCCACGGGCGCGGACTTTTTCTGCGCCTTGGGGGCCGGCGTGGACGACTGCCTGACCCGTGACGATTCCTGATCCACGGCCCGGTTGTAATCGGCGGCGACCTGGGCGCTGTTCCGGTTGGCTTCGCCAAGGATGTTGGCGGCTTCCTCCAGCCCCTGGGTCACTTCCAGGTAACGGGAGTTGAACTGTTCGCGGGTGATGTGCCCGGCCTTGAATTCGGAGGCGGCCACGGTGAACTGGCGCTCATAGCACTGGCGGGCCACTTTGGCGGCGGCGGTCGCCTTGTTTACTTCGCGTATGTTGCCGTCCAGCGAAGCGTTGTATTCGTCAAGACGCGCCGAGTCGTTCTGATTTCTCTGATGTTGGCCGTATATGCCGCCGGCCGCGCCGCCGGCAATGCCGCCGGCCGCCGCGCCGACGGCCGCTCCGGAGGCTTTGCCCGTGGCGGCGTAGCCGATAAGGCCGCCGATAACGGCCCCGGCAACGGCTCCGCCGACCGCCGATTTTTCAGCGACAAATTCGTTTTGGCGCAATTCATTGATGGGCGCGTAGCAGTCGGGGTAATGATTCACCTGTGTGGTCTGCGTGCCGTATTTGCTGGCGCAGCCCGTGACAAGCATGGCGCCTGCCGTAAGCGCCACAAGCAGGAAGCGGGACAATCCGCCCGGAATGGGCATGGAGCGTGGAGCCGTCATTTCGTCCTCCGGTGAATAGATGTCGGAGCGCTTGTAAAGCGCTCGCGGAAACATACGCGAAAAAAACACCGCCGCCGCCGGTCTGTGGCCGCCCGGAAAGATTCCCTGAAGCTTCTCGGTGCTCGAACGGCGCGAGGCAGGCGTAAAGGCCCGCGAAAGCCCGAACCGTTTTCTGGACATAGCCGATTTCCACACAAAAGACCATTTTTTTTGCTTGAAAGCAGCAATTCTAAATTTTGTCGAAGCCAATTTGATCGCATGTGGGCTCTGCCCACACCCGCCAGGGCCTGGCCGGCCCTGGACCCGGCGATTGGGTGGCTGATCGTTGT
>JAIRTI010000181.1 GCA_031255035.1 Desulfovibrio sp. | reverse complement strand
TTGATACGTGTCGCCGGAACCCAACTGAGGGGGTCCGGGGGAAATCATTTCCCCCGGCGGGGTCCGGGGCAGCGCCCCGGCCGCCGGAGGCATTGCCTTTCACAGTTGGCGAATGGGGGGCCGCCAGGTCATTGTCAAGAGGGCTTTTCGTTGTTACTGTCCTTCAGCAACAGCATATCCACCCATGCAAGGAGTATTTTATGAATATGAACACAGGCGCATTACGCAAACCCATGAGCAGGGTCGAGGCCACCAACGCCTTCCTGCGCTCGGTGTATAACTGGATGGCCATCGGGCTGGGGCTGACGGCGGTTGTGTCCTTCGCGCTCACCTATACGTCGTACAGCAGCATACTGGCTTCCGAAAACGCCATGACCATTTTCTGGGGCGCGAGCATCGCCGAGATCGCCCTGGTCTTCATCCTTTCCTGGAGCATACAAAAGCTCTCCGCCCCGGTGGCCACCCTGATGTTTCTGGCGTACAGCTTCCTGAACGGGGTGACGCTCTCTTTTCTTCTCATCCTGTTTGAGGTCGGCTCGGTCGCCCAGGCCTTTGTGACGGCCACAGGCATGTTCGCCGCCATCAGCCTTTACGGCCTCTTCACCAAGCGGGATCTGACCAGCATGGGCAGCTTCCTGTTCATGGGCCTTGTCGGCCTGATTATCGCCATGCTGGTGAACGGCTTTATCTTCCAGTCCACGGCCATGGACCTGGGCATCAGCGTCATCGGCGTGGCGATCTTCCTCGGCCTGACAGCCTACGACACCCAGTTCCTCAAGGAGATGGGCGAAAGCGTGCCCCATGACGACGCCACAGCCGTTCGCCGGGGAACCATCATCGGCGCGCTGAAGCTTTATCTGGACTTCATCAACCTGTTCATCTTGCTGCTGCGGATACTTGGCGACAGACGCTGAACCGGGCGTGCCGGATGGGAAAAAAGGCGTTGAGGGGGACGCTGTCCCCTGAAACTCCCCGCCAGGGGAATGATTCCCCTGGACCCCCCAATTTTGGGCGCTTCGCGTCGTAACCCAAACTGAGGGGGTCCGGGGGAAATCATTTCCCCCGGCGGGGATTCCAAAGGGACAGCGTCTCTTTGGCCGCCGGAGGAATGCCTTTTCATCCGTATAAGCGTTGTCAACAGGCGCGCATTGTCCTTCATGAAAAAACGCGAATTGTACTCCCGGATCAGTCCTTTTTTGCGGCCCTTTGGTCTGCCCTACGCGCTTTTTATGCGCAAACGGCGTTCGCTGTACCACACCGGCGTTTTGGACGCCTACGCGGCCCCTTGTCCTTGCGTGTCCGTGGGCAACATCGCCTTTGGCGGCAGCGGCAAAACCCCGGTGGTCGCCTTTTTGCTGGAGCAGGCCGCGCGTGAGAACAAGAAAGCCGTGGTGCTGTCGCGCGGCTACGGCGCCTGCCCTGGGGCGAAGCCGCTGCTGGTGCGCGGCGACACCCCTGTGGAACAGGCCGGGGATGAGCCTTTGATGCTCGCCCGGCGCTTTCCCGAAGCGCCGGTGGTCGTTTTCCCGCGCCGGTCCGAAGCGGCCCGGTTCGCGGTACGGCAACTGAAGCCCGACCTTTTGATCATGGATGACGGCATGCAGCACTTGGCTTTGCGGCGGGATGTCGACCTGGTGCTTTTGCGGCCGGACGACCTGACCGAAAACTGGAACCGGGTGATTCCTTCCGGCCCCTGGCGCGAAGGTGAAACGGCCCTGGCCTCGGCCGACGCCTTTTTGCTGAAGGCCGACGCTGCGGGCTTCGCGCGTCTGGCCCTTCTGGCCGAACAGCGTTTGCGGTCGCTTTTCCGGCAGCCCGCGCCGCTTTTCAATTTCAGCATTGAGCCTGTGGGCCTGCGCCCGCTTTTCCCGGAGAACGGGCCGACGGATTCACTAGGGAGGCCGGCCCTGCTGACGCCCGAGCGCTATCGGGACAAGCCCTATGTGCTGGTCAGCGGCGTGGCTTCGCCCGAAGGTGTTGAGAAAACCGCCGCCGAGTTGCTGGGACGGCCGCCGGTCCAGCATTTCGCTTTTGCCGATCACCATGCCTACACGGCCGGCGACGTGCAGGCGGTTCTGAAGATGTCGGCCGCGCCTCTGCCCGTGGTCTGCACGGCCAAAGACGCGGTCAAGCTTTCGGCTTTCGCTCCGGAGTTCGGCGCCGTGCCCGTGGCCTTCCTTGAGACGCGGGCGGTTTTCGGACAGGCCCTGTTTACGGAGAGCGGCTTTCAAAGCTGGTGGGCCGACCGGCTGGGCGTCCTGATGAGCGCCTGACGAAAAAGAAAAACACGCGACAGCCGGGGGCGGAGAAATGATTTCTGCGCTTGGACATGAATGCTCTCCTTCGTTGAATGGGCAGCTATCATATCTGTCTAAATTTTGGAGAGCGCTTCTCGCTTGCGTCTGCAGCCAGAAAAACACGTTGCCAGAGGTGGAGACAGGTGCTATCTATGAAGTGGAGACGATGGATGCTGAAACGCCATGCGGACTACCTGGAAAAACACTGATTTAAGGAAGCGCTAAGTTTTCGTTTTGGCTAGGCGCAAGGCTTTTTTGAAGGGGGGCTGGACGCTTAGGTCCTGCCCCCCTTCAAAAAAGCCGCAGCAACGACGCCAAAACGAAAAATCAGTGCTTCCTTGGAAAAATTGAGCGTAGCGGCTCTGGTTATGGGGCTTTTTCATGGCTACGCCAGCGGGATTGCCGTTGGGGTTGTGTGCTGTCTCGGATGCTTGTATCTTACGCGCAAAAACGGAGGGTAAAGCTATGGCAGCGGCTTGGATTCTGTTTACAGTGTTTGCCGTGGCGGTGTTTCTGCACGGGCTTTACTTGGTCAAAAAGCGCCCGTAAGCGGCATGACCATATTTCAACGGAAGGCGTTTCTTCGGGAGCGCCTTTCTTTTTGCCTCGGCGGCAGGTTTCGCGCTCCGGTCAAAACGCCGTCCAAGTGCGAGAGGATTCTATTCTCAATCCCTCATCCTTGCGCCGGAAGGCTTCCCGTTCTTCACGAGGAGCGGCCAGGCGCAAGTTTTTTTGAAGGGGAGATGGACTCTTCGGCCCTGCCCCCCTTTAAAAAAGCCGCGGCAACGATGCCAAAACGAATAAATCAGTGTTTTCCTAGTACCGGTTTTTCGGTTTGATGCGCGCGGCTTTGCCCTTGAGTTTGCGCAGGTAGAACAGACGGCTGCGGCGCACGCGCCCTTCCTGCACGACTTCAACGGTTTCGATGAAGGGGGAATGCAGGGGGAAAATGCGCTCGACGCCAACGCCGCCGGAAATTTTACGCACGGTAAAGGTGGCGTCGGTGGCGCCTTTGCGAAGCCGGATAACATTGCCCTGGAA
>JAIRTI010000141.1 GCA_031255035.1 Desulfovibrio sp. | reverse complement strand
TTCGGAGGCTGCGAAGTCCTCCGCGGCACGCTCTTCACCGGCTTTCCGTGGCTGCTCGCCAGTTGCGCCTTCGCCTTCTGGCCCGCCTGGATACAGGCGGCTTCGCTTGTCGGGGCATACGCCTTGTCCGCGTTGTACGCCGCGCCCGCCTGCCTGTTCGGCGCCGCCCTTGCCCCCCCCGGCGGCAGCGGCAAAAAACGCCTGGCCGCCGCCTTGCTCGGCATCTTCCTGCTCTTTCTGCCCCCGGCATACGGAAGGTACCGGCTTGCCGGCTTTGAGGACGGCCCGGCGCCTGATGCGCCGGACACGGCCCCGCCCATAAAAATTATTCTCATTCAGGGAAACGTCGACCAAAATCAAAAATGGGAGCCGCTTTTCCAGAAAAGCACCCTTGACCTCTATCTCGACCTTTCCCGAAAAGCCCTTGAAGACGAAGGGCGGCTCAGCCCCGAACCGGTCTCCCTTGTGGTCTGGCCTGAAACCGCCATGCCTTTCGCCTATCCCATGTATCGGGAATACGCCTTGGAACTCAGCCGTTTCGCCGTGGCGGAAAATATCAATCTCGCCTTCGGGGCGCTGGGCGTCGAACATGAGTTCGGCCGGCGGGAACGCCTCTACAACCGCCTGTTCCTGCTTTCCCCCCAGGGACGGCGCGCCGGCGATTATGACAAGCGCCACCTGGTGCCTTTTGGCGAATACACCCCGTTTGCGGCCAACATTCCCTACCTGTCCGATATCCTTCAGGGCATGGATTTCTCGGCCGGGACCACAGCCCGCCTTCTCCCCCTAAGTCCTCCGGCCGCAAAAGCGCCCGTCGCCGGCGAAACTCGGGAGTCCTCCGCCCATACTCCGGCGCTTTCCCTCGGCCCGCTAATCTGCTATGAAGCCATCTTTCCGGGGCTCGCGCAGGCGCAAGTGGAAGCCGGGGCCGATATTCTGCTCAACGTCAGCAACGACGGCTGGTTCAGAAAAAGCTCGGCGCCGTACCAGCATCTTTCCCACGCCGTGCTCAGGGCCGTTGAACAGGCCCGGCCGCTGGCGCGCGCCACCAACACCGGCATAAGCGCCGTTATCGACGCCTCCGGCCGCATCACGGAACGCCTTGAGGGCCTTTTTGTGACAGGGACCCTGACGGCCCGGGTCCGGGCGTCGTCCGGGCTGACGCCGTACCACCGGCTCTACCCGCTGCCCGAAATTCTACTCGTGATCACGGTCTTCTGTGCCCTGCTCGGACCGGTACTGCTTCGCAACAAAGATTGACCCAAGGATTGACCGATGCTGCAACTGCCTGAATTAAAATCAGCGGCCGGCCCGCTTTTCGAGCAATTTTCATCCCTCCGGGGGCGTCTTTGACCTTGACACCGTCAACCGCCGCCTGGATGAAATAGAAAAACAGCTTGCCGCCGAAGGGGCCTGGGACCAGCCCGAATCTCTGACGCCCATATTGCGTGAAAAAAGCCGTCTTGAAACCGAACGCGACCGCTTCGAGCAACTGGCAAGCGCCTTGCGCGACGTGGAGGACTGGCTGGCCCTGGCTGACGAGGAAGCTTCCGACGAGGCCCTTGAAAGCCTGTCCCTGGCGGTTGAAGGGCTGCGCTCGCGGCTGGAGCAGACCGAGATGGATATGTTGCTCGCCGGCGAGGAAGACGGTCTGCCGGCCATCGTTGACATCCACCCCGGCGCGGGCGGCACCGAAGCCCAGGACTGGGCGGCCATGCTGCTGCGCATGTACCAGCGCTGGGCCGACGGCCACGACTGCAAAAGCGAATTTCTCGACTACCAGAGCGGCGACGAGGCCGGCATCAAAAGCGTGACCATGCGTGTCACAGGCCAGAACGCTTACGGGCTGCTCAAAGGGGAAAAGGGCATACACCGCCTTATCCGCATTTCCCCCTTTGACTCCTCCGGGCGGCGGCACACCTCGTTCGCCTCGGTGGACGTTCTGCCTGACGCCGGCCAGGACATCGCCATCACTATTGACGACAATGACCTGCGCATCGACGTTTTCCGGGCCGGCGGCTCTGGCGGCCAGCACGTCAACAAAACCAACTCGGCGGTGCGCATCACCCATATGCCGTCGGGCATCGTGGTCCAATGCCAGAATGAAAAATCGCAGCACAGCAACAAAGACGCCGCCATGAGCGTCCTGAAGGCCCGGTTGTACGAACGGGAACTGCAAAAACTGGCCGATGAAAAAAAGACGCAATACCAGGACAAGGACGCCATCAATTTCGGCAGCCAGATACGCACCTACACCATGCAACCCTACCGCCTGGTAAAAGACCACCGCGGCAACGCCGAAGATACCGACGTCGACGGCGTGCTCAATGGCAGCCTCGACAAACTCATACGTCATCTGCTACTGTACCGCCATGCCCAACGAGCTCAATAAGGCGCCTGGTTCAGATATGCCCGAGATGGCTCATAACATCGCGGAAGAGCTGGAAAAGGTCGTTAAACTTGTCAAGGAAAAGGCGGGATCGCACAACGGTTCCACCGACTCCATGGCTCTTGTGCGCATCATCAACAGCATCACCCCGGACGAATGGGAGCGTTTCGCCTCGACCTACGGCCTTGAAAGCTGGATCTGCTTTCCCTTGCAGGAGACCCTGGCCAATTCGGTT
>JAIRTI010000005.1 GCA_031255035.1 Desulfovibrio sp. | reverse complement strand
CATTTGCAGCAGACGGCCGATGCGCTCTTTTCTGCCGGTATTGGCGTTCAGGATCGTCATGCCCGACTCAATGGCGCCGGAATAGATACGGAAAAAGGAAAGGTGGCCGATGTACGGGTCCGAGAAAAGCTTGAAGACCAGGCCGGCCATGGGCTCCTTGTCATCGGCCTTGCAGACGATGTCCTTGTTTTCGTCATCCGGGTCGACGCCCGTCATCTGTTCAATGTCAATGGGGGAGGGGAGAAAGTCGACGACGGCGTCCAGCAGCGGCTGCACGCCCATGTTGCGGAACGCCGAGCCGCAGAGCACGGGCACCACGTTCCGGGCGATGGTCGCCTTGCGGATGCAGACGCGGATTTCCTCTTCGGTAAGGCCCTCGCCGCCGAGATACTTCTCAAGCAGGACTTCGTCCTCCTCGGCCACGGCGTCGAGCAGAATCGAGCGTTGAAGCTCGTACTCGTCCTTGAGATGATCCGGTATGTCGGTAACCGTGAACTCCGCGCCCTTGGTCGCCTTGTCAAAGAAAATCGCCCGGCCGTCGATAAGATCGACCACGCCTTCAAATTTATCTTCGCTGCCGATGGGGATCTGCAAGGACACGGCCTTGGCCTTCAGCCGGTCGCGGATCATGTCCACGCAGCGGTTGAAATCGGCGCCGGTTCTGTCCATCTTGTTGACAAAGCAGATGCGCGGCACGCTGTAGCGGTTCGCCTGACGCCAGACCGTCTCGGACTGGGGTTCGACCCCGGCCACGGCGTCGAACACGGCGACGGCGCCGTCCAAAACGCGCAGGCTGCGTTCCACTTCCATGGTGAAGTCAACGTGCCCCGGCGTGTCAATGATGTTCAGGCGATGGCCGCGCCAGAAGCAGGTGGTGGCGGCGGAGGTGATGGTGATGCCGCGCTCCTGTTCTTGCGCCATCCAGTCCATGGTGGCTTCGCCTTCGTGCGTTTCGCCGATTTTATGCGAAACGCCGGTATAAAAAAGGATGCGCTCGGTGGCTGTGGTTTTGCCGGCGTCGATATGGGCCATGATGCCGAAGTTACGCTGATCGGCTAAAGGGGTAGTACGGGACACGGTGAAGCTCCGGCCAGAGGGTTTCGTAGATGATTGCCCCGCACGGCAAACGCCGGCTCGGGCCTGGGCGCCAATGGCACCCGAGGGCCAAACCCGGCGTCAGCGTTCAAGCGGGGGAAGAAAGCGTTACCAAAAGTTACCAGCGGTAGTGGGCGAAGGCCTTGTTGGCTTCGGCCATGCGGTGGGTGTCTTCGCGTTTTTTCACGGCGCCGCCGCGACCGTTAAAGGCGTCAAGCAGTTCGGCGGTCAGCTTGCCGACCATGCTTTTTTCGCCTCGGGCGCGGGCGTAGTTGATGAGCCAGCGGATGGAAAGGGAAACCTGGCGATCCGGACGCACTTCCATGGGCACCTGGTAGGTCGCCCCGCCAACCCGGCGGGCTTTCACTTCCTGGTGCGGCTTGACGTTGTCCAGGGCTTTTTCAAAGGAACGCAGAGGTTCTTCGCCCGTTTTTTCGCCAAGATGCTCAAGGGAGGCGTAGAAAATCTTTTCGGCCACGCCTTTTTTACCGTTGTACATCAGACGGTTGATGAAGCGGGCGGCCAGACGGCTGTTGTAAATGGGATCCGGCAGGATCTCTCTTTTGGGCACTGGGCCTTTACGCGGCATGAAAAATCTCCTTCAAATCCCTACTTGGGACGCTTGGCGCCGTATTTGGAGCGGCTCTTGCGGCGATCGTTGACGCCGGCGGTATCCAGGGTGCCGCGCACGATGTGATAACGCACGCCGGGCAAGTCCTTGACGCGGCCGCCGCGAATCATGACCACGGAGTGTTCTTGCAGGTTATGCCCTTCGCCCGGAATATAGGCGGTGACTTCCATGCCGTTGGTCAGGCGCACACGCGCAACCTTGCGCAAGGCGGAGTTCGGCTTTTTCGGCGTTGTCGTGTACACGCGGGTGCACACGCCGCGCCGTTGCGGACAAGCCTGGAGCGCGGGCGTTTTCTTGCGCTTCAGAATGGCCTTGCGCTCTTTGCGAATGAGCTGGTTGATGGTGGGCATGCTGCTCCTCCGAATAATGATTGCGATAATGACAAAAAAACGGAAAAGCTTGCCGCCGTGGCATTTTTCCGCCAGGGCCGCCGGACGCTTTTCCCGCTGAGCAGATTTACATAGTCCGGCAAGGAAAAAGTGTCAAGCGCATGGAGCGGTTTTTTTGCGGAAAACGCGGCGCTCCTCAGCGGATCGCCCGTTCCCAGAACATGGCCGGGGTCATCCCGTCCGGCAGCATGAGGAAAAAGAGGGCAACGCCCACCAACAGCCAGACGATTGCGGCAAGGCATATGTATTTGTGTTTCATGGGCCGCACCGCTCCTTTTCTTGCTTACCGAAAGCGCGACCATTGTTTATACGCCGGCGGACGCGGGAAGGTCAAGGCGTCTTGCGCGGCGGCCCCAGGCGTAGTAGAAGGGCGTCGGTCAGTTTTTTTCCAACCTCCAACCACGGAACGACCATGCGGCACACCATATTTTTTATTGAAGGCGACGGCATCGGCCCGGAAGTGGCGCGGGCCGCGTTTCGGGTTCTGGATGCGGCCGTGGCCACGGCTTACAAGGGCGAGGAAAAGCTCGACTGGCAGGAACTGCTGGCAGGAGAAAAAGCCTTGCGCGAGTGCGGCGAACTTTTGCCGGACGCCACGCTGGAGGCCCTCAGGGTGGCTCGCTGCGCGATCAAGGGGCCTTTGAGCACCCCGGTGGGCAAGGGCTTTCGCAGTCTCAACGTCACCCTGCGCCAGACCCTGGATTTATACGCCTGTATCAGGCCGGTGCGCTGGT
>JAIRTI010000092.1 GCA_031255035.1 Desulfovibrio sp. | reverse complement strand
TTGATACGCGCAGCCGGAACCCAACTGAGGGGGTCCGGGGGAAATCATTTCCCCCGGCGGGGATTCCAAAGGGGCAGCGCCCCTTTGGCCGCCGGAGGCATTGTATTTTTTGTCGAAGCCAATCTGATCGCATGTGGGCTCTGCCCACACCCGCCAGGGCCTTGCCGGCCCAGGACCCGGCGATTGGGTGGCTGATAGTGTTGCCATGTTGATACGTGCAGCCGGAATCCAAACTGAGGGGGTCCGGGGGAAATCATTTCCCCCGGCGGGGATTCCAAAGGGGCAGCGCACCTTTGGCCGCCGGAGGCTGGCGGGCATCTTTTCTGGACGATTGCCCTGTCATGGTATACACCGACTCAAAGCTACCGGAGTATGCATGGGCACAAGGCCTCCCCTTCTCATCCGGGCCCAGGGCATGGGCCTGGCGGCTATCGCCCTCGGCGTCAGCATTTTTCTCTCCCGCATCCTCGGCCTTGTCCGCGATAAGGTCATCTCCTACTATTTCGGCGCGGGCGTCGAAGCCGACATCTACTTCACCGCCTTTGTGGCGCCTGATTTTTTGAACTATCTGCTGGCCGGAGGCTATTTTTCCATAACTCTGGTGCCGCTTTTGGCCACGGCTTTTGAGGGCGAGGCAGAGGACGCCTGGCGTTTTTTTTCCGCCGCCGTCTGTTGGGCCGCCCTGTGCATAAGCCTCCTGACCTTTGCCGTCTGGCTGGCCGCCCCGGCTATTGCGCCGGTGGTGGCGCCCGGATTCACTCCCGAGGCCCAGGCCAGGCTCGCCTATTTTCTGCGCATCATTCTGCCGGCCCAGTCCTGCTTTCTGCCCGGCGCCTGCTTCACGGCTCTGTTGTATTTTCGCAGGCAGTTCGCCGTGCCCGCCCTGACGCCGCTGGTCTACAACGGCTGCATCATTCTGGCCGGTCTGGCCGGGATATATTTGTTTCCCGAGGCCGGTATGGAGGGCTTTTGCTGGGGCGTGCTGATCGGCGCGGCCCTTGGGAGCCTGGCCTTGCCGACGCTGGCCGCGCGTATGGGCGGGCTTGTTTTCGCCCCGCGCCTCGCCCATCCCTTGATGAAGAAGGTGTTGATTCTGGCCCTGCCCCTGATGGTCGGGCAGTCCATTGTCGCCCTTGACGAGCAGTTTGTCCGGATTTTCGGCTCGCTGGCGGGCGAGGGCGGGGTCAGCCTTTTGAACTACGCCCGGCGGATCATGCTGGCGCCCGTGGGCGTGGTGGCCCAGGCGGCGGGTCTGGCCTCATTCCCCTTCCTGGCGGCGCTGGCCGCCTCCGGCGACAAGTCCCGCTTTGATGAAAGCCTGAACAGGGCCGCCTCGAATACCCTGCTGGTGGCCTTGCCGTTGTCGTTGTGGATGTTCGTCGCCGCCGGGCCCATCATGCGTCTGATTTTCCAGCAGGGGCGGTTCACGGCCGAGGCCGCCGCCCAGTCCGGCCCCTTGCTTGCCATCATGATGCTCGGCGTCGCTTTCTGGGCCGTGCAGCAGGTTTTGGGCCGCGCCTTTTACGCCCTTCAGGACACCTTGACGCCCGCTCTGGCCGGCACCGTGACCACGGTGTTCGCCTTGCCTCTGTATTGGCTCGGGGCGACGCGCCACGGGACGCAAGGCGTTGCCGCCGCCGGGCTTGCCGGCGTGGCGGCCTATGCCCTGGCGCTGTGCTTTGTCTGGCGCAGGCGTCATGGCGCCGGAGGCCTTGCGGGTCTTGGCGGCAAAGGGCTGCTTGCCTTTGCCTTCTGCCTGCCCGCTTGTGGCGGCGCTTACGGCGGCATCCTGTTGGCGGGCCGGTTGCTGGCCTGGGACAGTCTGTCCGGCGCGGCCCTGGCTATTGTTTTTTCCGGTATCGCCTTTGGGGCGGCATACCTTGGTCTGGCCATGGCCTTGGCGCCCGGCTTGTGCGAACCGCTGACGGCGTTGTGCGCGAAAGTCGCGAGGCGAAAAGCAAAAGCCTGAAAACAACGCGGGCCGGGGCAAAACCCCGGACTCAATCAAGGAAATGATTTCCCCCGGACCCCTCAGTTTGGGTTCCGGCTACACATAGCAACAGGGCACCACCCCAGTCACCCAATCGCCGGGTCCAGGGATGGAGCTGGGGCCGGCAAGGCCCTGGCGGGTGCGGGCAGAGCCCGCATGCGATCAAATTGGCTTCGACAACAGAAAAACCGGGGAGTTGCCCCGGACCCCGGCAGGGGAAATGATTTTCCCTGGACCCCTTATTATTAGCACACGGCGTTTCAATGTTGAAACGCCTCAGGAGAACCCATGACGCACGCCGCAACGCCTCCATCGGAGAGAGCGCCGCAGGCGGAGCCGCGCCGCGCCGCTGTTGACGCGGCGCTGAATGTTTTTGCCAAGCCGTATCAGACGGCGCTCTCGGTCTTGTCGCTTCTGCAGTGGTCCGGCAAGCATATTGATCGGGTTTTCATACAATTCGAGCCCATGGGGTCGATGTTTGACGAAACGCCGCCCTATGCCGTTGCCGAGTATCTCGGGGACAGGGCCGTGGTCTTTCAGGCCCAACAGTGGCTGGCGCGTGAAGCGGCCGACCCGTCGCGCATGGGCGACCCCGCCTACCGTCTGAGCGTCCGCTATCAGTTTGCTTTCGAGCGCAGCGACAAGGACCGTCTTTTTATCATGCACAACGACGTGCTGATCAAGCGCGATTTCGTCGGCGCTCTTCTGGCGGTGGCGGACGGGGCCTTTGCGGTGGGCGAGATCGGCCAGTGCTGGAATTGCCCGGCCTCCAGAAAGGAGTTGGTGATGGCGGCCGGGCTCGGGGAGCGCCCGTGCCACCGGACGCGCTACCGGGACTTTCAGCCGGACTTTGCCGGGCTGCAACGCCTCTATGCCGAGGCGGAAAAGGCCGGGTTTTTCGTGCGTCCCTGGCGCGCCGGATGGCGGGAGCGCTATGTCGATCGGGCCTGGCCCCTGCCCGAGTGCCGCGTCAACGAATGGGGGTGCCTGGTGGATCGCGCCGGGACGCGGCAATACGTCATGCCCGAGGGCGACGTGATGCCTTTCGGGGCCTTTGAGCGTTGCGGCACGCACAATCTGGACACGGCGGTCTCATGGTTTCGCGACCTCAATCGCAAGGGGCTTGTCGCGCGCCATCTGGACATTGCGCCCTACCTCATCCACTGGGTCGGCACCGGGAAAAAAGACGCCTACC
>JAIRTI010000085.1 GCA_031255035.1 Desulfovibrio sp. | reverse complement strand
AGCCTCAAACAATTTTTGCTGAAAGACGCCTTGCCGTCGGCCTCCAGCGGCATTACTTCTGATGGAGTGGGCGTACTGTTGCACATCACCTCGGACCTCATGTTCCAGCCGGGAACCGTGCAATTCACGGGCGAAGGCGAGAAGGTCATGCAGGAGGTGCTCAACGTGATGCACAAATACAAGGTCTATCTGGTGGTGCGCGGCCACGCGGACTCCTCGGAAAGCGGCGCGCCGATGTTCCCCTCCAGGTGGGAACTGTCGGCGGCCAGAGCCAATTCCGCAGTGCGCTGGCTTATCGATCACGGCATACGGGCGAACCTGGTGCGCAGCGTGGCCTATGCCGACACCAGGCCTCAGGTGCCGCCCACCGTAGCCGGCGCCGCAGCCCGCAACAGCCGCGTGGAATTCAATTTTCACCGGCCCGAGGTCATGTCGACCATTGTCGGCTACTAGAGCATTCCACACATGAAATGCTCCGCAAGGATTTGTCCGTAAATCCTTGCCGCGAAACAGGAGCAGGCGGGCTTTGCCCGCCGTAAGCGAACTGTTTCAAGCGTTAATTGCTATAGAGAAACGAAGTGTGGGCGACACCACGGAAGCGCCGATTTTTGACATAAGGCATTGGCAGGAACGCCTCTGCGATAAGGATATGCTTTGAACCAACGCAACGTCATGGTATGGGCGCTCGTCGGCATGCTCATGCTGGTGGCCTTCAATATGTTTTACCAGCAGCCCGTGCGCTCGAACGAATACAGCTATTCGGACTTTCTCGATAAGGTCAGGCGGCAGCAGATAGCCGATGTCTACATCCAGGGCAGCAAACTTACCGGCAAACTGACCGACGGCGCCACCTTCCAAAGCTACGCCCCGGACGACAAAGACCTGGTGGACAAGCTCCTGCAACAGGGGGTGACCATCAAGGCCGGCGCGCCGGACGATTCGCCCTGGTATATCATCTTCCTCACCTCCTGGGCGCCCATGATCCTTTTGATCCTCTTCTGGGTCTTTTTCATGCGCCAAATGCAGGGCGGCGGCGGCAAAACCATGTCTTTCGGCCGCTCCCGCGCGCGGATGATCACCCAGGAATCGGCCAGGGTGACCTTTGACAACGTGGCCGGCGTTGACGAGGCCAAAGAAGAGCTGAGCGAAGTTGTCGACTTTTTATCCAATCCCAAAAAATTTACCCGGCTCGGCGGACGCATCCCCAAAGGCGTGCTGCTCATCGGCCCTCCGGGAACGGGCAAGACCCTGCTGGCCAAGGCCGTGGCCGGTGAAGCCGGTGTGCCCTTTTTCTCCATTTCCGGCTCGGACTTCGTTGAAATGTTCGTCGGCGTCGGCGCGTCACGGGTGCGGGACCTGTTCGCCCAGGGCAAAAAAAACGCGCCCTGCCTTATCTTTATTGATGAAATCGACGCCGTGGGCCGTCAGCGCGGGGCCGGTCTCGGCGGCGGGCACGACGAGCGCGAACAGACCCTCAACCAGTTGCTGGTCGAGATGGACGGCTTTGAAGCCAACGAAGGCGTCATTCTCATCGCGGCCACCAACCGTCCCGATGTGCTTGACCCGGCCCTGCAACGCCCCGGCCGCTTCGACCGCCAGGTGGTGGTGCCGCCGCCAGACATCAGAGGCCGCCGCCAGATACTCGAAGTCCACTCCAAGCGCACCCCGCTCGGCAACGATGTCGACCTCGACGTCCTGGCCAAGGGCACGCCCGGATTTTCCGGTGCCGACCTCGAAAACCTCGTGAACGAAGCCGCGCTCATGGCCGCCAAGGACAACAAGGACTTCCTGGCCATGTTCGATTTTGAAAACGCCAAGGACAAGCTCCTCATGGGCAAAGAGCGCCTCTCTCTGGTGCAGAGCCCCGAAGAGCTGAAAAACACGGCCTATCACGAGGCCGGGCACGCCATCCTCACCGTGATCCTGCCCGAAACCGATCCGCTCCACAAAGTGACCATAATCCCGCGCGGCCGCGCTTTGGGCGTCACCATGAGCCTGCCCGAAAGCGACAAGCTCAGTTCCGACAAGGTCGGCCTTGAAAGCCGCATCACCGTGCTTATGGGCGGCCGGGCCGCTGAGCTTATCATCTTTGATCGCTACACCTCGGGAGCGGGCGGCGACATCATCAGCGCCACCAACATCGCCCGCGACATGGTCTGCCGCCTCGGCATGAGCGAAGCCATCGGACCTATCGCCATAGGCAGCCAGCGACAGGAAGTCTTTATCGGCCGCGAGTGGGTGGCGGACCGCGAGCACAGCGAAGAAACCGCCCGGATTGTGGACGCCGAAATCAAGCGCATTATCGACACCGGCATGACCACCGCCGAAAAACTCTTGCGTGAGAATATCGACAGCCTGCACCGCGTGGCCGGGGCCCTGCTGGAGCGCGAAACCATCAGCGGCGACGACGTGGAAAAACTGATGCGCGGCGAAAGTCTGCCGCCGCTGGACCTGCGCGCCAATCCCCGCAAGCTCCTGACGACCAAGGATTTGGAGGAAAAAGAAAAGGCCGGGAAGGAGCAGCGCGACAAGGAAAAGGCCGGAAACCGCGCAACGACGAAAACGCAACCGCCCCGCCCTGAGGCCGGCGACGCTGATCTGGCCTCAGGCTACGACGCTCACGGCGCTCCCAACCCGGACAAAGAGCGTCCTGAAGATCGCCAAAAGCGTGATCTTGAATCGCGCCTCAAAAACAAGACCGGCGAGAACACGCCAAAGCCGGCGGTCAAATCGCCACTGGGCGCGGCCTTAAGCGACGCCGATCCGGATCGGCCCGGCCAGGCGCCGGCGGATTCCGCCATTCCTCGCTCTGATTCTTCCGACGCAATGGACGGCCCCCCGGAAGCGGCGGAAAACGCCCCTGAAAAGCCGGGGGATGACGGCGCAAAGGACCGCTGATGCCACAGGCGGACGCGGCGTCTTTCTGGCAACTCGCCGGGGGCGGGCGGCGAGCGCTTGTCCCCTTTCTCGTGGCGGGCATCCTCAACGTCACCCCGGACTCTTTTTCCGACGGCGGCCGCTACCTGACCCCTGACGCCTGGCTCGGCCGGCTGCGCGACATCGCGCGCCAGGGCGCGGGCATGGTTGACATCGGCGCCGAATCCACCCGTCCGGGCGCCGAAGACATCGGCCCGGACGAAGAATGGCGCCGCCTGGCCCCGGCCCTTGCCTCGGCTCTGCGTCTGCGCCTCGAACCGTCCCCTTTGCCCGGTCCGCCCGTGGCCATAGCCGTTGACACCTTTCGCGCCGCCACCGCCGCCGCCGCCCTTGATATCCACCGCTCCCTTGAGCCGGGATGCCCGCCCGTGGACGCCGTCAACGACATCTCCGG
>JAIRTI010000076.1 GCA_031255035.1 Desulfovibrio sp. | reverse complement strand
ACGCCGGGCGTGCAGGTCATTTTTGAGCGCCAGGGTGATCAGGGGCTCGACCACGCCGCGCAGGGTCTTGGCCTTGGCCTCGGTCGTGGTGATGCGGCCGTTGATAAGCAGGGCTTTTGACATGTTGCGCAGAAGCGCCTTTCGGTGGGAAGGATTTCTGCTGAGCTTGCGGCCTGATTTTCTATGCCTCATGTTGCTGCTTCCTCTTCCAGTCCTGATATTTCTTGTCGAAATTTTCGATCTTTATGCCGAAATCAAGATTCATATCGGCGAGCACCCGTTTGATCTCATCCAGAGACTTCTTGCCGAAGTTCTTGGTCTTGAGCATGTCGTTTTCGGCCCGCTGGACGATTTCGCCCACCAGGGAAATGTTGGCGCTCTTCAGGCAGTTGGTGGCCCGCACCGAGAGTTCGAGTTCGTCAATGGACTTGAACAGGTTCTCGTTCACGTCGCCGCCGCCCTGGCTGCTGGCCTGGGCTTCGCCGGAAATGCGCTCGTCAAAGTTGATGAACACCGTGAGCTGGTCTTTAAGAATCTTGGCGCTGTAAGCGATGGAGTCCTCGGGAGTCACCGAGCCGTCCGTCCAGACTTCAAGAATCAGCTTGTCGTAGTTGGTCATCTGGCCGACGCGCGCCTGCTCCACCGTGTAGGCCACCTTGCGCACCGGGGCGTAGCTGGCGTCAAGGGCCACAAGACCGATTTCCTCGCCGAGCCCCTCATGCATGTCGGCGGGAACATAGCCCTTGCCCATGCGCGCCTCAAGCTCCATCTCCACATCCTTGACGTCGGTGATGGTGAACAGGTGCTGCTCGGGGTTGAGCACGCCCACATGGTGGGTGGTCACCAGCGCCCCGGCCGTCACCGGACCGGGCTGCGAAGCCTTCAGGGTCAGGCGCTGGGGTTCGTCGGTATCCATGACCAGGCGCACCTGTTTCAGGTTGAGCACGATGTCGGTCACATCCTCAAGCACGCCCGGGATGGTGGTGAACTCGTGCTGTACGCCGGCAATCTTCACCGAAACAAAGGCCGCGCCCTGAAGCGAGGACAGAAGGATGCGACGCAGGGAGTTGCCGATGGTGGTCCCGTAGCCGCGTTCAAGCGGCTCGCAGACGAACTTGCCGTACATCCGGTCAGCCGGATCGCTGGTGCGCGACACCTGCTCGGGCTTGACCAGCTCTGACCAGTTGCGCGAATTGATGAGCCTGTCGCCTTGTTTAAAAATCATGCGTATACCCGTATTAAAGGCTCTTGTGAGCCTGAGTGAGTTACTTGGAGTAAAGTTCGACGATCAGATCCTCGTTAATGGGGGTCTGAATGTCTTCGCGCTGGGGCATGGCTTTGACGGTTCCTTTGAAGGCGACGCCGTCGGCCTCCAGCCAGCCGGGAAGACCGCGACGCGCTATGGCCTGCGGCGCTTCAGCCAGTGCCGCCGTCTTGCGCTTCTTTTCCGGAACTTCAATGACGTCGCCCACCTGGACCAGCAGGGAGGGGATGTTCACTCCGCGACCGTTCAGCGTGAACAGGCCGTGGCGCACAAGCTGCCGCGCCTGCTGGCGGGAACTGGCAAAGCCGAGCCGGTAGACGACGCTGTCAAGGCGGCGTTCCAGACGAATGAGCAGATTGTGGCCGGTAATGCCTTTGGCCATGTCCGCCTTGACGAAATAGGAGTGGAACTGGCGCTCCAGCACGCCGTAAATGCGGCGCACCTTTTGTTTTTCCCGCAGTTGCGTCGCGTAGTCGGACACTTTTTTACGGGCGCGGCCGTGCTGGCCCGGCGCATAGGGGCGGCGGTCGAACGCGCACTTTTCCGTGTGGCAGCGGTCGCCCTTGAGCATGAGTTTGGAGCCCTCGCGCCTGCACAGGCGGCACTTGGAGTCGTTATACTTGGCCAATGTCTTGCTCCTTACACCCGGCGCCGCTTGGGCGGGCGGCAGCCGTTATGGGGAATGGGGGTCACGTCGCGGATGAAGGCCACTTTGAAGCCGGCATTGTTGATGGCGCGCATGGCCGATTCACGCCCGGAACCGGGTCCGATCACATAGATTCCGACGGTGCGCATGCCGTTGTCCTGCGCCTTGCGCGCCGCCTGCTCGGCCGCCACCTGGGCGGCAAAGGGCGTGGACTTGCGCGAGCCCTTGAAGCCCGCCTGGCCGGCCGAGGCCCAGGAAACGGCGTTGCCCCTGGTGTCGGTGAAGGTGATGATGGTGTTATTGAAGGTGGCCTGAATGTGGGCTATGCCCACCGGCACATTCTTCTTCTCTTTCTTTTTGACGGCGCGTTTGGCTTTGGCCATGTCACACTCTCAGCTTGCTTGTGTCAGCATACAAAAGGGCGGCGATTGTCGGGCGACAAAAGCGGCCCGCCTACTTCTTCTTGGGCGCGGCACCGCGGCGCGGGCCCTTGCGGGTGCGCGCGTTGGTATGGGTGCGCTGGCCTCTGGTGGGCAGGCCCTTTCTGTGGCGGATGCCGCGAAAGCAGCCGATGTCCATCAGGCGCTTGATGTTGGACGACACCTCGCGGCGCAGGTCGCCCTCCACCTTGTGGTGCTGCTCGATTTCCTTGCGGATTTCGTTGATTTCTTCCGAGGAAAGATCGTCAATGCCGCGCGCCCAGTTGACGCCGGTGCTGTCGAGAATCTTCAGCGCCGTGGCGCGGCCGATGCCGTAAATGTAGGTAAGCGCTATATCGGCGCGTTTGCCCCTGGGCAAATCTATTCCCGCGATTCTGGCCATGATACTCCTGCCTGGCTAGCCCTGGCGCTGCTTGTGCCTGGGGTTATCGCAAATGACCCTGAGAATGCCGTGGCGACGGATCACCTTGCATTTCGGGCAGATTCTTTTCACTGAAGGCCTGACTTTCATAACAATATCTCCTTGTTTCCGCCCTGAAGCGAGCAAAGCCGGAACAAAACTATATAGTCCCGCCTTTGCGCTCTGTCAACCGGAAATCCGCCGAATCCGGCACCGGAACCGCGCCGCTTCAGGCGGCCTTGTCCGGCAGACTCAGTATCTCGGGCCCCTGGGGCGTGATGGCGATACTGTGCTCGAAATGCGCGGCGTACTTGCCGTCTTTGGTCACGGCGGTCCAGTTGTCCGCCAGGATGTTCACCTCGTGGGTGCCAAGGGCCAGCATCGGCTCAATTGCCAGCACCATGCCGGCTTTCAGGGGCAACGGATTGCTGACGGCCGGCACGAAGTTCGGTATTTCCGGCTTTTCGTGCAGGCTTCGGCCCACCCCGTGCCCGACAAAGCGGCGGATGATGGCCAGCTTGTGGGCCCGGGCATGTTGCTCAATGGCGGCGGACACGTCGTTCAAAGTGTTTCCCGGCCTGGCCTCGGCAATGCCCTTCATCAGGCTTTCCTCGGTGACGCGCATCAGGAGTCTGGCCTCGTCCGACACCTCGCCGACCCCGACGGTGCGGGCCGAGTCCGAAAAAAAGCCTTCGTAGACCACACCGAAATCAAAGCTGACGATGTCGCCCTCCTCAAGTATTCTGGTCGCGGACGGAAAGCCGTGCACCACCTGCTCGTTCACCGAGCAGCACAGGGCGAAGGGAAACCCGTAGTAGCCCTCAAAGGCCGGCCTGACGCCGTAGCTCCGGCACATGTCCTGGGCCACCTCTTCAAAGCGCATGGTGGCGACGCCGGGTTTCACTTCGGCGCACATGGCCTCAAGAATGCTCACGCCAAGGCGGTTGGCCTCGCGCATGATGGCGATTTCGTTATCGTTCTTGAGAAAAACACCGCGAAACTTCTGCATGAACGCGTTCGTCTTCGCCAGGACGGACCAGCGGCTTACTGGTAGCGGCCCTTGAGCTTGGTCTTGCCCATCAAACCTTCGTACTGGCGGGAAATCATGTAGGAGTTGACCTGACTCATGAAATCCATGGCAACACCCACCACAATCAGGATGCTGGTGCCGCCGAAGTAGAAGGGCAGGTTAAAGTACGAAATGAGAAACTGCGGCAAAAGGCAGACCAGGCTGATATAAGCGGCGCCCCACAAAGTGATGCGGGTGAGCACATTATCGATGTACTCCCTGGTCTTGTCGCCGGGGCGGATGCCCGGCACGAAGCCGCCCTGCTTCTTCAGGTTCTCGGCGATGTCCTTGGGGTCAAAGATGATGGCCGTGTAGAAGTAGCAGAAAAACACGATCAGGCCCACGTAGCAGATGTTGTACAAAAACGTGGAGGGCGAGAACCACTGTGAAAAGGTCTGAAGCCACGGGGTCTCGGAAAACTGGGCGATGGTCGCCGGAAAGACCAGGAGCGAGCCCGCGAAAATGGGCGGGATGACGCCGGCCGTGTTCAGGCGCAGGGGCAGGTGCGTGGTCTGGCCGCCGTACATGCGCCGGCCCTGCTGGCGCTTGGCGTAATGCACCGGGATGCGCCTCTGGGCCCTTTCCACAAAGATGATGCAGCCCGTCACCGCCAGCATGAGCACGCCGATAATCGGCAGCATCACGTAGGGGATGGTGTCGCCGGTCAGGGTGTACGTGTGCATGATGGCCGTGGGAATTCCGGCGACAATACCCGAAAAGATGATGAGCGAAATGCCGTTGCCGATGCCCTTGGCCGTGATCTGCTCACCGAGCCACATGATGAGGATGGTCCCGGCGGTCATGGTCATGATGGTCACGAAGCGGAACATGGCCCCGGGGTCCGGCACCATGGGCGCGCCCAGGGGGCTCTTCATGCCTTCCAGCACGGCCGCGAGGCCAAAGCCCTGGACGATGGTGATGAGCACTGTGCCGTAACGGGTGTACTGGGTAATCTTCTTCCGGCCGGACGCGCCTTCCTCTTTGGCCATGCGCTTGAGGTCGGGGCTGAGCACCTGCAAAAGCTGCATGATGATCGAGGCCGAAATATAGGGCATGACGCCCAGCGCGAAAATGGAGACGTTGCGCAGGCCGCCGCCCGAGAACATGTCGAACACGCCGAACAGCGTGCCCTGGGCCTGGGCGAAAAAGGCGGCCATGGCCGCGGTGTCGACCCCCGGAATGGGCACGTGAATGCCCACGCGGTAGCAGAGCAGAATCAAAAAGGTCCAGCCCAGCTTACGCCAGAGTTCAGGCACATGGGCCAGGTTTCTCATGCCTTGGACGGACACGGCTTAATCCTTTGCTTGTTTGGAAGATGCCTTGAAGCGGTTGAACCCGGCCTTTTTCTCTTCCAGGGGGGCCAGTTCTTTGGCCGCGCCGCCGGCCTTGGTCAGCTTTTCCCTGGCCGCTGCGCTGAAGCGGTGGGCTTCAACCGTCAGGGCCGAGGCGATATCGCCGTCGCCAAGCACTTTCACCAGGCTCCCGTTCCGGGCCAGGCCGCGACCGTAGAGGTCCTCAAGGGTGATAGCGTTCTGTCCCTCGAAATGAGAGACGATATCGGCCAGGTTGACGATGGAGTAGCGCGTGCGAAAAGGGATGTTCTTGAAGCCGCGTTTGGGCAGACGGCGTTGCAGGGGCATCTGGCCGCCTTCAAAGCCGGCGGGCACGCCTCCGCCCGCGCGGGCGTTCTGGCCTTTGTTGCCCTTGCCCGATGTGCAGCCCAGGCCGGAGCCGGCGCCGCGTCCGACGCGTCTGCGGGTTTTGCGTTCTTCCGCAAAGGGGTACAGAGTATGGAGCCGCATTATTCCACCACCTTGACCATATGAGCCACCTTGGCGATCATGCCGCGCATGGCGTCGTTGTCCTTGATTGTCACTTCCTGATGCATGCGGCGCAGGCCCAGAGCCGCGAGAACCTCGCGCTGCCTGGGCGAAGTGCCGATTTTACTGCGAATGAGCCTCACCTTCATGGCCTGATCCTCTACTTGCGCGGGGTGTGCAGCTTCTTGCCGCGCACTTCGCCGACGGATTCGGCGCTACGCAGGGAAGCAAGGCCCTGCACGGTGGCGCGCAGCACGTTGTGCGGGTTGTTGGTGCCGATGGCCTTGGCCAGCACGTCGGAAATGCCCACGGCTTCCATGACGGCGCGCACCGCGCCGCCGGCAATGATGCCGGTGCCCCGCGAGGCGGGCTTGAGCATCACACGGCCCGCGCCATAGGCACCGAGAACCTCGTAGGGCAGGGTGCCTTCGACAAGCGGCACATCGATCATGGATTTTCTGGCGCGTTCGGTCGCCTTGCGCAGGGCCTCCGGCACTTCCTGGGCCTTGCCGAGGCCGAAGCCCACGCTGCCCTTGCCGTCTCCGACCACAACCAGGGCCGAGAAGGAAAACCTGCGGCCGCCCTTGACAACCTTTGCCACGCGGTTGAGAGAGACGATCTTCTCAACCATTCCGAGTTCATTCTGTTCCATGAATGTACCTTCGCTTAGAATTCGAGGCCGGCTTCGCGGGCGCCGTCGGCGACAGCCTTGACGCGGCCGTGATAAATATAGCCGTTGCGGTCAAAGACCACGCTGGTGATGCTCTTTTCCTTGGCCAGACGGGCGATTTCCTTGCCCACCAGGCCGCCGCCGGTTTTGTTGCAGTGCGCGCCTTCCTGCCCGGCCTTTTGCAGGGCCAGGGTGGAGGTGGCGGCAATGGTCGCCCCTTTCATGTCATCCACGATTTGCGCGTAAATGTGCATGTTGGAGCGAAAGACCACCAGGCGGGGGCGCCCGGTAGTGCCGGACATCTTTTTACGGATGCGCACCTTGCGGCGCTGCCGCGCGGATTCTTTGGACATAACTGACATGCTGCACCTGCCTACTTCTTGCTGCCGGACTTGCCGACCTTGCGGCGGATCTGTTCGCCTTCGTAACGGATACCCTTACCCTTGTAAGGTTCGGGCTTGCGCAGGCGGCGGATGCGGGCCGCGATTTCGCCCACCTGCTCCTTGTCGATGCCGGAGAGGGTCAGCTTCTGACCTTCGGCCTTGGCTTCGATGCCCTTGGGCAGATCCACCAGCACCGGGTGCGAAAAGCCGAGAGCAAGCTCGACGGTGTTGCCTTTGACGGCCACTTTATAGCCGACGCCGATGACCTCAAGGGTCTTGGAAAAGCCCTTGTCGACGCCTTCAACGCAGTTGGCCAGCAGCGTTCTGCGCAGGCCGTGCTGGGCGCGGGCCAGACGCGACTCATCCTTGCGGGTGATGACGACCTGCCCGTCTTCAAGGACGTAGTCGAGGCATTCCGGGGCGGCGGTTGACAAGGCACCTTTGGGGCCCTTGACCTTGATCAGCCCGCCGTCGATCTTGATCTCAACGCCCTTGGGCAGGGCAACGGGTTGTTTACCTATTCTGGACATCCTGCACCTACCAGATTTCGCACAAAAGTTCGCCCCCGACCTTCTTCTCATAGGCGCTGGCGCCGTCAAGCACGCCCGAGGAGGTGGAGATGATGCAGATGCCGAGGCCGTTCTGCACCCTGGGGATTTGGGAAGAGCCGACGTAGACGCGCCGGCCCGGCTTGCTGATTTTCTTTAGTCCGGCAATGGCGGGAACGCCCTTGTGGTACTTCAGTCTGATGGTGATGGCCGTGTCGTCGGCGCTTACGTCGTCGACATACCCTTCCTGCTTGAGGATGGCGGCCATGGCCTTTTTCATCTTCGAGCTCGGCACACTCACTTCCTTGTGCAGGGCCAAGTGCGCGTTGCGGATACGCGTGAGCATATCGGCAATGGGATCGGTAAGCATTGGTATAACTCCTAAAGAACTGGTTACCAGCTCGACTTGCGTACTCCAGGCAACTCGCCGCGCAGCGACATGTTTCTGAAGCAGATACGGCAAAGGCCGAACTTGCGCATAAAGGCGCGGGGCCGACCGCAAATGGGGCAGCGGTTGTAAGCGCGGGCGCTGAACTTGGGCTTGCGCTTCGCTTTGACTTCAAGAGAGGTACGGGACAAGACGCTATCTCCTTACTTTCTGAAAGGCATGCCGAGCTGTTCGAGCAGCAGCTTGCCTTCCTTGTCCGATTCGGCCGAAGTGACGATGGTGATGTTCATCCCCTTGGGATTGTCCACCCGGTCGGCTTCAAGTTCGGGAAAAATGGTGTGTTCCTTGATGCCCAGCGTAAAATTGCCCCGGCCGTCGAAACCGCGATCCGGAATGCCGCGAAAGTCGCGCACACGCGGCAGGGCGAAATTCACAAGCTTGTCCAGAAAGTCCCACATGCGCTGGCCGCGCAAGGTGACGCGGCAACCAATGGGCATGCCTTCACGCAGTTTGAACGCGGCAATGGACTTTTTCGCCCTGGTGACAACGGCTTTCTGGCCGGCGATGGCCGACAGTTCGGCCACGGCTTCTTCCATAAGCTTGTTATTCTGTGAGGCGGCGCCAAGGCCGATGTTCAACGAGATCTTCCTGATGCCGGGGATTTGCATGGGAGACTTGTAGTTGAACTCCTTCTGCATGCCGGGAGCGACCTTTTCACGATATTCTTTTTCAAGGCGTGTCATTTCTTCTTACCACCCTGAGCCATTATTTCATTGCATTTTTTGCAGAAGCGCACGCGTTTCTTATTGGTCTTGCCGTCTCTGGACTCTTCAATGTAACGGTAGCCCACGCGCGTGGAAGCCTTGCAGGCCGGGCACTGCACGATGACGTTGGAAATGTGGACGGGCATTTCCTTCTCAAGCCTGCCGCCGGGCTGCTGGATCTGCGGGTTGGGCTTGGTGTGGCGGACGGCCATGTTCACCTTTTCCACCAGGACGCGATCGGACTTGCGCAGGATTTTCAGCACGCGGCCGATCTTGCCCTTGTCCTTGCCAGCGGTGACCATCACCACATCGTCTTTATGAATGCGGAATTGTTTCATTGTCATGCTCCTAACAAAGACGCCTACAGGACCTCGGGGGCAAGAGAGACGATTTTCATGAAGTTCTTGGCGCGCAGTTCCCGGGCCACGGGGCCGAAGATACGCGTGCCCACGGGCTCGCCCTGCTTGGTCAAAAGCACGGCCGCGTTGGTGTCGAACTTGATGTACGACCCGTCGGCGCGGCGCAGCTCTTTGGCCGTGCGCACGATAACCGCCTGCATCACATCGCCTTTTTTCACCTTGCTGTGGGGCATGGCATCCTTGACCGAAACCACGATGATGTCGCCGACGGACGCGTAACGCCTTTTCGAGCCGCCCAGCACCTTGATGCAGGCGACGCGTTTGGCACCGGAGTTGTCCGCCACTTCCAGATTAGATTCGACCTGTATCATGGGGTCTGCTCCTTAAACGGCCTTTTCCAGAATGGAAACCAGGTGCCAGCGCTTGTTGCGGGATAAAGGCCGGAATTCGACGATCTTCACCTTGTCGCCCATGCCGCATTCGTTATTGGGATCATGCGCCGTGAACTTCTTGTGGCGGCGGATGAATTTTTTAAGCAAGGGGTGTTGGACCAGGGTTTCAACGCGCACGACAATGGTTTTGTCGTTCTTGTTGCTGACCACGGTGCCCACCAGGGACCGGCCCTTTCTGTTTTCAAATTCCGCGCTCATCTTAGGCTCCCACTTCCTTCTGTCTGATCAGAGTCAGAAGACGCGCGATGCGCCTTCTCGTTGCGGCCAGGTCGGCAACTTCCTGAAGCTGGCCGGTGGCATGCCTGAAGCGCAGGTTGAAAAGCTCCTTGCGCGCATCGGCGAGTTCGGTTTGCAGACCGGCCGCGTCTTTGCCGTCGAATTCGCGCACCGCTTTGCCGCTGACCTTTTTCCGGGCCAGTTCTGTCCGCATGTTGATTTTCTTCGCCTCCAGAGATTCGGCTTTGCCTTTGCCCTGAATTTCGGGGACGCGCTTGCCGAGGACTTTGGCCCGGTGGCGCTCAAGATGGCGCACCTTGCGGGTGACCTTGCTCATTGCATGCCCTCCCTCACCACGATATGGGTCTTGATGGGCAGCTTGTGCGCGGCGCGGGTCAACGCCTCCTTGGCAAGCTCGATGGAAACGCCCTTGAGTTCATAGAGGATGCGGCCGGCTTTCACCGGGGCGTACCAGCCCGCCGGCGCGCCTTTGCCTTTGCCCATTCTCACTTCCAGCGGTTTGGAGGTGTAGGAATGATCGGGGAAGACCCGAATCCAGACTTTGCCGCCGCGCTTGATATGGCGCATCATGGCGATACGGGCGGCTTCAATCTGCTGGTTGGTCAGCTTGCCCGGCTCCATGGCCTTCAGGCCGATGTCGCCAAAGGCGATTTGCGCGCCCCTGGTGGCCGGCCCCTTGATGCGGCCCTTCTGGATCTTGCGGAATTTTGTTCTTTTAGGACTAAGCATTGGCACTCACCTCTTCGACGAGGAGTTCGCCCTTGAATATCCAGACTTTGACGCCGATGATGCCGTAAGTGGTCTTGGCTTCGGCATAGCCGTAGTCAATGTCGGCTCTCAGGGTTTGCAGGGGCACGCGGCCGTCGCGGTACCATTCGCTGCGGGCGATTTCAGCGCCCGCCAGACGTCCGGCACAGCCGATCTTGATGCCTTCGGCCCCGAACTTGCGGGCCATGGACACCGTACGCTTCATGGCGCGGCGGAAAGCCACGCGGCGCTCAAGCTGCTGGGCCACGTTTTCGGCAACCAACTGGGCGTCGATTTCGGGCCGGCGGATTTCGTTCACCTCAATGGCGAATTCGCGGCCGAACCGGGCGCGCAGGTCCGCGCGCAGCTTTTCAATCTCAACGCCTTTGCGCCCGATAACGATGCCAGGGCGGGCGGTGGAAAGAATAAGACGCACCTTGTCGCCGGGACGCTCGATTTCGATGCGCGCCAGCCCGGCGGCGTACAGCAGCTTTTTCACATAGTTGCGGATGTTGTGATCTTCAAACACGTAGGCCGGGTACTCTTTCTTGCTGTACCAGCGAGACTGCCAGTTCTTGTTGTACCCGAGCCGGAACCCGAAGGGATTGACTTTCTGACCCATGATTCGTTCCTAGTTCGCGGCAAGAATGACGGTTATATGGCTGGTGCGCTTCCTTATGGACGTCGCGCGGCCCTGGGCGCGCGGCAGAAAGCGTTTCCAACTGGGGCCTTCGTTAATGATAATTTCCTTGACCATCAGGGTGTCCGGGTCAATGAAGGTATCATTGGCGCTGTTGGAAAGCGCCGAATACATGACCTGGAGGATGATGCCTGCGGCCTTCTGGGGCGTGAACTTCAGCACGTCCAGGGCCTCGGCCGCATCCATGCCCACGACGTTTCTGGCCACAATACGGGCCTTTCGCGGCGAGAGGCGCACGGCCTTCAAGGTTGCTCTTGTTTCCATGACCTACCTCTTGCTCTTGGCCTTTTTATCGCCGGCATGGCTGTGGAAGGCGCGGGTCAGGGAGAATTCGCCCAGTTTGTGTCCGACCATGTTTTCGGTCACGAACACAGGGATGAACTTTCTCCCGTTATGCACGGCAAAGGTCAGCCCGACCATCTCGGGGAGAATGGTGGAGCGCCTGGACCAGGTCTTGATGACGCGGCGGTCGTTGTTTGCCGTGGCCGCTTCCACCTTGCGCAGCAGGTGGCCGTCGATGAAAGGGCCCTTTTTCAATGATCTCGGCATCGTTGTCTCCTAACCTACTTGCGCCGGTTGACGATAAGCTTGGAAGAAGCTTTCTTGCGGTCTCGGGTCTTGTAGCCCTTGGTGGGCACGCCCCAGGGGGTCACGGGGTGACGGCCGCCGGAGCTTCTGCCCTCGCCGCCGCCAAGCGGGTGATCCACCGGGTTCATGGCAACGCCGCGCACCTTGGGGCGACGGCCGAGCCAGCGGTTACGGCCGGCTTTGCCTATGGAAATATTTTCGTGCTGGATGTTGCCGACCTGGCCGATGGAGGCCATGCTCGCGGCCAGAACTTTGCGAACTTCGCCGGAAGGCATGCGCAAGGTCACGTACTTGCCTTCGCGGGCCACAACCTGGGCGTAGGCGCCGGCGGAGCGACAGAACACGCCGCCCCGGCCGGGGCGCAGTTCGATGTTGTGCACCAGGGTGCCCACCGGAATCTTGCTCATGGGCAGCGCGTTGCCGGGCTTGATGTCCGCGCCTTCGCCGGCGAAGATGGAATCGCCGACATTGACGCCCACCGGCGCCAGGATGTAGCGCTTCTCGCCGTCGGCATAGCGCAGCAGGGCGATGCGCGCGCTGCGGTTCGGGTCGTACTCGACGCTGGCGACGACGGCGGCAACGCCTGTTTTGTCGCGCTTGAAGTCGATGATCCGGTACAGGCGCTTGTGCCCGCCGCCTCTGCGGCGGCTGGTGACGCGGCCGTTATTGTTGCGCCCGGCCTTTTTGGAAAGGCCGATGGTCAGCGATTTTTCAGGGCGCGCCCTGGTGACTTCCTCAAAGGTGGACACCGTCTGAAAGCGGCGGCCGGCCGAGGTGGGTTTCAGCTTGCGAATGGCCATGGCTCAGACTCCCTCGAAAAATTCTATCTTGTTGCCCGGCGCCAGGGTCACATACGCCTTCTTGTAGCCGGGAAGCTTGCTGTGCTGCCGCTTGCGGCCACGCGTGACGAGCTTTGCCAGGGGCTTTTTTACCACCACGTTCACAGACTGCACCGAGACGTCAAAAGCCGCCTCGACCGCCTGCTTGATCTGTATCTTGTTGGCGCTTCTGTCCACGAAAAAGGCCACCTGGTTCCGCTCTTCCTTGAGGAAGGTGCCTTTTTCGGAAATCAGAGGCTTCAAGAGAATCCGCGTATAGTCCATGACGTACCTCTTATTCGGCGGCGGCCGCTTCACCCGACAGGCGGGCGGTCACGGGCCCGATAACGCCTTCAAGCAGCACCAGCGTCTCGTGACGGAGCACGTCGTAGACGTTGAGCTGTTCGGGGGCCATCACGGTGACGCCGGGCAGGTTGCGCGCCGAGAGCATCAGGCCGTGCGCTTCCGTTGGGGCGACCACCAGGGCCTTGTCCAGGCCGAGGTCTTTGGAGACCTTGGCGAAATGTTTGGTCTTGGCTTCGGGCAGGGTGATGTCTTTGACCACCATGAGCCTGTCGCCGGCCAGACGCGAGGAAAGCGCCATTTTCAGGGCCAGACGGCGGACTTTTTTATTGACCTTGAAGCTGTAGTCACGCGGCTGCGGGCCGAAGATAACGGCACCGCCGGTCCATACGGGCGAGATGTTGGTGCCGGAGCGGGCCCGGCCCGTGCCTTTCTGGCGCCAGGGCTTGGCCCCGCCGCCCTTCATCCGCGAACGGTTCAGGGTGGCGTGGGCGCCGGCGCGCCAGGAGGCGCGCATGGAGCGCACCACCAGATTCAATATCTCGGGACGCACTTCGACTTCAAAGATTTCCGGCGCGAGCGCAACGCTGCCGGCTTCCTTTTTTTCCTGATCGAATACGGGTATCTGAGCCATGAGCTTATTCCTGCCTTTACTGCTTGCGCACCATGACCAGGCCGTTCTTGGGACCGGGTACGGGCCCTTTGACCAGGATCACGTTATCTTCAGGACGGATGGCCACAACCTGCACGCTTTTGACGGTCACCTGCCTGGCGCCGAGGCGTCCGGCCATTTTCTTGCCTTTCCAGACCTTGGATGGCTCGGTGTTGTTGCCGATGGCCCCGGCGTTGCGGTGCACCTTTTCAGCGCCGTGCGTGGCGTTGGCCCCACGGAAATTCCAGCGTTTCATCACGCCCGCCGTGCCTTTGCCTATGCTTTTGGCCGTCACCTTCACGTATTCGCCGGCGGTGAACAGAGAGGCGTCAAGGGCGTCGCCCACGGCCATGGCCGTGGGGGCCTCAAGGCGCAACTCGCGCAGGTGGCGGAAAACGCCTTTGCCGGCCTTGGCGAAATGCCCGGCCAGGGGTTTGGTGGCGTACTTTTCCTTGTCGTCGCCAAAAGCGATCTGGATGGCGTCGTAGCCGTCGCTCCCGGCGTTTTTCACCTGGATGACCGGGCAAGGTCCGGCTTGAATCACCGTGACCGCAACCGAAGAGCCGTCGCCGACGAAAATGCGGGTCATGCCGAGCTTGCGACCCAAAATTCCGAGTTTCTCAGCCATGACTTCCTCGCTACAGCTTGATTTCGACATCCACGCCGGCAGGCAGCGAAAGCTTGCCGAGGGCGTCAACGGTTTGCAGCGTGGGCTCAAGAATGTCCACCAGCCGCTTATGAATCCGCATTTCGAACTGCTCACGGGATTTTTTGTCCACATGCACACTGCGGTTCACCGTATACTTATGGATATTGGTGGGCAGCGGAATGGGACCGGCAACGCCGGCACCGGTATTGCGGGCCGTGTCCACGATTTCCGAGACGGCCTTGTCCAGAATGCGGTAATCGTAGGCCTTCAGTTTGATCCTGATACGATCACTACTCACTGTCGTCATCGCTTACTCCGTCATGAAAGAAAAAAGCCGGCTCCAAACGACCATCAGTAAACCACGCGTCGCCTGCCCGTGCCGGCCGGGCTGGAAATCCAACCCATTTTCTTTGCAGGCTCATAGGCGCGTAAAGCGCCCGCGCGGTGGTGCGCCGACCCGGCAAGCGGGGTTCCGGCGCGGCGGACATTACAGGCCCGGCTAGCCTGCAAATGTCAAACCTGGTTGGCGTAGTACAACCAGGCGCGGTAAGGCGGGCTCAACCCGCCGGCCCCGGCGGAGCGCATGTGGCCGCTCCGGAAAAAGGGGCGCGCCGGCAAAAAGCCGTAATCCGACGCGAAGCGTGGTATTACACCCTTGGCGGAGCGCGGTCAAGCACATTTTAAAAAAAATACGAACCCCCCCCTCTTTCCCTTTGCCGGAACGCGGCGCTTCGGCCGGAAGGTCGCCGGCCTTGGATCGCGTCCGATCGCGTTCGGGACGGCACGCCCGAAGCGCCTCCCGCGCTACCGCGCGTCGTCCGGACCGGGTTCGAGAACGGGCTCCATATGCACGGTGACCCTGGACAGCTCGGGTATGCGTCGGAGCATGGCCCGTTGCAGCCGGGCGGCTTTATCGTGGGCTTCGCTGATGGAGCTTTGCCCCGGCATGCGACAGTGAAAGCTCAAGTAACGGGCGTCCTCGTTGGCTCTGAACAGGATATTGTGGCAGTCCTCAACGCTCTCATCTCCGGCCACCAGTTCCTCGGCCACGGTCCGGACGTACTCCTCGTCCAGGCGCAGGCCTTTTGCCAGGCCGCTGCCCGCCGGCATGGGCGCGAAATGGGTGACGACGATGACGTCTTTAAAGTGGTCGATCACCCGTTTTTCAAACCGGCAGACCTGGGCGTGGGCTTCGCCCAAAGTCAGGGCGGGGTCCATGACCGCGTGCAGTTCCAGCAGCAGTTGACGCTCGCCCGGCTGCGGCCCCTGCAACTCGATCAGCTCCACGGAGTGGGAGGAGAGGCCGTAGGTGGCGGCCACGCCGCGCAAATAGGCGACGCGGTCGGCCAGATCGGCGTCGTCGGGCACGAACTCCACGCTCACGGCGGCGTGGCCGGCGATGCTCTTGATCGAGTGTTCGACGCCCCGGCGAAAGGCCGTTGTGGCGTCAATGGCCAGGGTGCTGTCCACGCAGAGCATCACCTCAACGAACAGGTCGGCCCCGCTCTGCCTGAGGCGCAGGCGGCGGATCCTCCTGATGCCCGGCATGGCGGTCAGGGCGCGCATGATGTCGTCGCGCATTTTTTCGTCGGCCGCGTCCAGAAGCACGCCCACCGCGCGCCTGCCCAAAGACAGGCTCACATGCACCACAATTCCGGCCACGCCCAGGGCGGCGACGGCGTCGGCCTTTTCCAGCCAGGGCCGCAGCGCCGATGCATGCGGCAGCAAATCGGCCAGGTACAGGCAGCCGATGCCCAGAAGCACCACGAACGACGACCAGATGTCCGTGGAAAAATGCAGAGCATCGGCCTCCAGGGCCTGGCTGCGGTGTTTTTCGGCCATGCGCCTTAGCAGGCGCGAGCGCGAATAGTCGACGATGATGGAAACGCTCATCACCCCCACGGCCCACAGTGACGGGGTCACGGGCACGGGGTTGAAGAAAAGCCGGTCGGCCGCTTCCCAGACGATCCAGCCGCAGGTGATGAGCAGCAGCACGGCTTCCACCAGGGCCGACAGATTCTCAATCTTGCCCCGGCCGTAGGTATAGGTGGCGTTTGGCGGCAACGAGGCGTAGCGGACGGCGAAATAGGTCATGCCGGCCGCCAGCAGGTCAAGGCCGCTGTGCAGGGCCTCCGAGAGCATGCCAAGGCTGTTGGCGACAAGGCCGACGGCGAGCTTCATGGCCGTAAGGCCTATGGCGGCGAATACGGAAGTCAGGGCGGCCGCGTTTTTTTCACGGCCGGCTTCGTCCAGAGGCATGGAATCCTGCATGGGGCTATCCTTGCTGTCCGGCCCTGGGTAACAGGTTTCTCGCCCCGGTATGGATCGCGACTCCTACCGGGGCGACCTTGTTTCATCCGGCGGATGATAAGGGCCACTATCACCTCCGCCACAACAGCGGCGATGATATCGCGCAGGCTTTGCCCCATAGGCGTCACCTCCTCGTCAAAGACTCGGAGGATCGCCCCGGAAAGCTTTTACTTCATTTCCAGCCAAAAGCAAAGTCGCCACGCAACTTGTCAGCAATTCGCATTATGAGCTTTTTGCGGCCCCCATTCGCCAACTGTGAAAGGCAATGCCTCCGGCGGCCGGGGCGCTGCCCCGGACCCCGCCGGGGGAAATGATTTCCCCCGGACCCCCTCAGTTTGG
>JAIRTI010000064.1 GCA_031255035.1 Desulfovibrio sp. | reverse complement strand
GGCAACGCCGGGAATACCTTTCAGGTAACCCCTTCCTTCAGGGAGGGGGCAATCCACCCGGCTCCCATCCGTCGGGGCGGAGTCGTCCGGCGGACGGAGCCGGATGTGGATTGAAACATATGTCCGCCGTTTTTTCCGCCAGAAACAGGGTTTCGGGGTTTTTTTCCTTATTGCGCAACGCGTAGCCCGCTGTCGTCCATTGCCCTGCCGGCAGCGCGCCGAACCAGTCGGACGCCGCTTCAAGTTCTTCGCTGCCGCCGGGATGACCGCCATAGGCATGGACCGACATCAGTCCGCCTCCGGCCAGGGCGGCGGCGGCTGCGGCAAGCGAGGCCATGCTGCGCTCCGCCGTCGTGGTCACGCGCCTGTCGCTTCCCGGCAAGAAGCCGAGGTTGTAGACCACGGCGGCCAGGCGGGGTTTCGGCGCGTATTCCGCCAGAACCTCCGCCAGGGTTTCGTGGCCGCGCTCGTAAAAAATGACGCCGCCGCCGTGGGGGCCGAGCCGTTGGCGCGACCGGGCGATGGCCTCCGGCTGGATGTCAAAGGCGAGGATCGGACACCTGGCCCCGAGCCCGGCCAGGGTGTCGGCCAGGAACAGAGTGTCGTGGCCGTTGCCGCAGGTGGCGTCAACCAGGAACAGCCCGTCCAGGCGCTTTTGCCGCGACAGAATCGCGAGCCCGGTCCGCAGGACGCTGCGGCTCAGGTCGTTGAGGCTTGGCAGGGCGCGGCGGGAGAGCATTCGCTTGGGTCGGGGAAGAGCGGGCGGCTACTGCGTCGTTTCCGGGGCTTCGGCTTCAGCCAGGGCCTGGTCGGCCGCCAGATTGTCGGCGTAGTCGCGGACCGCGTCGGTCTCTTTCCAGGCGCTGAATGATTTCCGCCACTCTGAAAACTCCATGAACGCGGCGTCGAGCTGTTCTTCGTGCGCCTGCACCCAGTAGCTGAAAAATTGCATTTCCAGGTGGAATTCCGGGCTGTCAAACACCCTGGCAATGAGCTGCTCGGGCAGGGGCTTGTCGTTAAACGACCCGGCGACGAAAAGACAGACCTCTTTCAGCGAGGCGTCGTGCGTGATTTCCCGGTTGTTCAGGTGCTCGGCCAGTTCGTGGAAGTCAGCGTAACGGTTCCTGATCTGGTCCATGGCTTTTTCCGGCAGGCGCAGGTAGAGACTGTCGCCTTCCTCGGCGATAAAGTAGAAGCGCAGCCAGTTCTCGAACATCACAACCGAACTGATGCGGGAAAGAGCGTTGGCGAATTCTGGCGTCATGGTTCCTCGCTTGTCAAAAACTATTCAGCGCGTCAGACGGTTGCATACGCTACTGCTTTTCAAAAAAATAGTAAAGGAAGCCCTTTACAACCAGCAATTCTTATTTTGATGAAGCCGATTTGATCGCATGCGGGTGCCGCCCACACCCGCCAGGGCCTTGCCGGCCCCAGCTGCGGCGCCCACATGTAAATTGGCTGGCTTCATAAAAATAGAATTGCCGCCTTTACAAGCCGGGCTATCAACGGTAGATGCGGAATGGTCAATACGCAACGCAAGACAGGGCAGGGCAGGGGCTATGAAAGTCATTATTTTTTGCGGCGGCAAAGGCACGCGCCTGCGCGAAGAGACCGAGTTCAAGCCCAAGCCGATGGTGGAAATCGGCGGGCGGCCGATCATGTGGCACCTCATGCAGCGCTACGCCCATTACGGCTACAAGGATTTCGTTCTGCCGCTCGGCTATCGGGGCGACGTGATCAAACAGTATTTTCACGATTATAAAACGCGCAACTCCGATTTCAGCATTGATCTGGCTACGGGGATGACAACGGTGCACAATGAGGACGCCTGCCTGGACTGGCGGGTGACCTTGTGCGATACCGGCGAAGAGACCGAAAAAGGCGGACGCATCAAGCGCGTGGCCGGCCATCTCGGCGCCGGGCCGTTCATGGCGGCTTACGGCGACGGCGTGGCGAATATCAATATCGCGGAACTGGCGCGCTTTCATCAAAGCCACGGCAAAATAGGCACCTTTACCGGGGTGCGCATGCCGTCCCGCTTCGGCACGGTAAGCACGGATCACGCCGGCAATATTGAAAGCTGGGAGGAAAAGCCGCTGCTCAACCAGTTCACCAACTGCGGTTTTTTCGTCTTTCAGCCGGAGTTTCTGGACTATCTGTCCGAGGACGAAGACTGCGATCTGGAAAAAGAGCCCCTGGAGCGGCTGGCCCGCGAAGGGCAACTGGCCATGTTCCGGCACAGCGGCTTCTGGCAGTGCATGGATACCTTGCGGGACCATCAATTGCTCAACGCCCTGTGGGCGGAAGGCAACGCCCCCTGGACCGGGGGGCTGGGCGGCTGACTGCCGCGCGTACAAACGGGGGGAAAGATGTTTTTACAGCAATATGCCGGCCGCCGGGTGTTCGTCACCGGGCATACCGGCTTCAAGGGATTCTGGCTGACCGCCTGGCTGCGGGAACTCGGCGCCGAGGTCGGCGGCTGGTCCCTTGGCCTGCCCACGCAACCGTCGGGCTTTGCCGCTCTTGGGCTTGAGGGGCGCATCGCGCATATTCAAGGCGACGTTCGCGACCGTTCCGGACTTGCCGGGGCCATAAGGCGCTTCAAGCCGGATATCGTGTTTCACCTCGCGGCCCAGGCTCTGGTGCGGCGTTCGTACGACGACCCGGCGGGCACCTTCGAGAGCAACGCCGTGGGCACCATGAACATGCTCGAAGCGCTGCGGGAGACGCCGGAGGTCAAGGCCGCCGTCTTCATCACCAGCGACAAGTGCTACCGGAATAACGAATGGGTTTTCGGCTACAGGGAGACGGATCGCCTGGGGGGCGACGACCCCTACAGCGCTTCCAAGGCCTGCGCGGAAATGATCTTCCATGCCTATTGCCGGTCGTTTTTTCTCTCGCCGGAGGCGCCGCGCCTGGCGACCGCGCGCGCCGGCAATGTTATCGGAGGCGGCGATTTTTCCGAGAACCGCATCGTGCCCGACTGCGCGCGGGCCTATGCGGCGGGCAAAGAGGCCTGCCTTCGCAATCCCCTGGCCACCAGGCCCTGGCAGCATGTGCTGGAGCCGCTGTCCGGCTATCTGTGGCTCGGCGCGCGTCTGTTGCTTGAGAAGCAGGGGCGGCAAAGCGGGGAATCCGCCTCGCTCCATGGCGAAGCCTTCAATTTCGGCCCCTCGGGGGACGTCAACGCGACTGTTCTCGATGTGGCCCGCGCCCTGGCCGTCCACTGGCCCGGCTTTTCGATCAAGACGGCCGCGGGCGCGGGCGACGGCAAAAGAGAGAGCACACTGCTGAAACTTTGTTGCGACAAGGCTCTGGCCCGTTTGCAATGGGAGGCCGCCCTTTCCTTTCAGGACTGCGTCCGCTTCACCGCGGAATGGTACCGGCGTTATTATGCGCTTGACGCCGACGGAAGCCTTGCCTCCGAAGCGCCGGGCATGTATGATTTCACTCTGTCGCAAATAGCGGACTACTGCCGAAAAGCCGAAGAACGGAGCCTCGCATGGTCACGTTGAACAATCCTGACGGGTCGGCGCCCTGCGCTATTGACGGGGTGTGGACGCAAGAGCTGTCCGTTATTGAAGCGGCCGGCGGCCCCGTGCTGCATATGCTTCGCGCGGACAGTCCATTGTTCCGGGACTTCGGCGAAATCTATTTTTCCGTTGTGCTTCCGGGCGCGGTAAAAGCCTGGAAGCTGCACCGGGAGCAAAGCCAGAACCTGGCCGCGCCCAGCGGCCTGGTGCAGGTGGTGGTTTACGACGGCCGCCCGTCATCGCCAAGCATGGGCAAGGTTGAATCCTTTCTCTTGGGCAGGCCCGATTATTACCGGCTGTTGCATATCCCTCCGGGCGTCTGGTACGGCTTTGCCGGCCGGAGCGACGCCCCGGCGATTCTCGCCAACTGCGTCGACATCCCCCATCAGCAGGATGACGCCTTTGGCCTGGACGCCGACAGTTCGGAAATACCGTATGCCTGGAATGGCCGATAACCGGCCTGCGCGGGAAGACGCGTCCGCGCCGGCCCCGTTGCGTGTTCTGGTCACGGGCGGGCTGGGCTACGCCGGAAGCTATATCAGCGCGCGTCTGGCCCGGGCCGGCCACGAGCTTTCTATCCTTTCACGCGGGCGGGAAAAGCCGGATTTCGGCTCGCCCTATGCGCTTATCACCGCCAACCTTCAGGGCTGTTCGCCGCAAAGTCTGGCCGACCTTCTGCCGGAGGGCCTGGACGCGGTCGTGCACGCGGCCGGCGTCAACGAGGACGTTGCCGACGACTATGCGCGTAAAGCCCTGCTGGTCAACGCCTTTGGCACGCGGACCCTGTTGGAAGCCCTGCGGCTCAAAAGCGGCCGCGACGGGAGCGGCGCGTTGCCCCTTGTGATCTATGTGAGCACTGTTCACGTCTACGGACGCGCTTCGGGCGCGATTGACGAAAACAGCCCGGCGGCGCCTCGCAACGATTACGCGCTCACGCACTACTTTGCCGAGGAATACTGCCGCATGGCCGCCCGCCAGTGCGGCTTTCCCGCGATTGTCCTGCGTTTGAGCAACGGCTACGGGGCGCCGCGGGGGCCGGCAAGCGACACGTGGCGCCTGCTGATTAATGATTTGTGCCAAAGCGCCGTGCGCCGGGGGGAACTGGAACCGCGTTCGGATCCCTCGACGCCCAGGGACTTCATCTGGCTGGGCGATCTGGCCCGCGTCGTTCAGGCCCTTCTCGGGCGCAAAGATCTGGCCGGGCGGGTGTT
>JAIRTI010000063.1 GCA_031255035.1 Desulfovibrio sp. | reverse complement strand
TCTATGATGCGATTCAATTTTATTCGAGTCATTACAATTACATCGTGTTTGTTGCTTGCCGCGACAGTTGGCTGCGCCAGGGCGGCGACTGCTGTTTACGAGCCGGTAATTAACCAGTCCGGCAAAGACGTCGTATGGGTACCGACGCCGCTGGAACTTGTCGAGGAGATGCTCAATATGGCGAAAGTCACTTCCTCCGACTATGTAATGGATCTCGGTTCCGGCGACGGCGGCATCGTGATTGCCGCCGCCAGGCGCGGCGCCACGGCGTTGGGCATCGAATATAATCCGGATATGGTGGCGTATGCCAGACAGGCCGCTGACAAAGCCGGAGTTACGGCGAAAGCCTCATTCGAGAAAGCCGACCTTTTTGAAACCGATTTTTCAAAAGCGACGGTGATCACCATGTTCCTGTTACCCGAAATCAATCTGAAACTGCGGCCGAAGATTTTAGACCTCAAACCCGGGACGCGGATTGTCTCCAACAGCTTTGACATGGGTGACTGGAAACCCGATCAGACCACGGAACTCCCCGATATCGCCAGCGCATGGGACACGGCCTACCTTTGGATTGTCCCGGCGAAAGTGGATGGAATCTGGAGCTTTGATAAAGGCACAATCAATTTCAACCAGGAGTTTCAGGAGATCACCGGAAAGCTGAATCTTGGGCAGGAAGTTGACATCAGCGGCAGTCTGAACGGAAACACTATCACATTTACCGCCGGGGGACGGAATTATACCGGCACTGTAAACGGCAATGCGATTATCGGAACGCATGACGGAGGCGGTGCCTGGAGAGCCGCTCGTTAGAGCATTCCACACATGAAATGCTCTGCTTTGTCGAAGCCAATATAATCGCATGTGGGCGCCGCCCACAGCGCCAGGGCCGGCCCCAGCTCCGGCCCTGGACGTATCGCGACGTCCGCGACACGCATGTCGCCTTTTTATACGGCGTAACCTTGTGTTTTTACAAATAAATGACGTCGAATAGTTGGTATGGAAGTTGCTACTCTCCTTGGCAAAGCGCCTTTGTAACCATTTGGATACATATTGGGAGACCGTTGTCATGTCCCGCACCAAATTGACCGCCTATGCCGGCCCGCTTGCCGCCGTGCTTTCCACCATCCTCTGGGGCGGGGCCTATGTGGCCATGAAATTCGCCCTGCGGAGCTTTCACCCGATGACCATGATTTTTCTGCTTCTGGTCGTATCGTCCATCGCCTTTCTGCTTATTTTTCCCAGGATGCTGAAAAGGCAGAAATATGCGGCGGGAGACTGGCGCATATTTCTGATACTGGTGATCTGCGAGCCTTGCCTGTACTTTATTTTTGAAGGGTACGCCCTGAGTTTCACCTCCGCCTCGCAGGCCGGGATGTTGAGCGCCACGCTTCCCATTTTCGTGGGAGTTTTCGGCTATTTTCTGCTCAAGGAAAAACTCAGCGCGACAGCCTGGGCCGGATGCCTCATCGCCATCTGCGGCGCGGTGTGGCTGAGCCTGGGAGCGGTGGCCGGGGAACATGCGCCCAACCCTCTGCTCGGCAATACGCTGCTAATCAGCGGCATGGTCGTGTCCGCTTTGTATGCCATTTGCGTGCGGCGGCTTTCACGCGGTTATACACCCATGTTCATCACCGCCGTGCAGGCCTGGGTCGGTCTGCTTTTCTTTGCGCCGACGCTGTTCATTCCCGGCATGGGCCTGCCCGAGGGAGGCGGGACCTTGCTGTCCTGGCTCAGCGTCGTGTACCTCGGTCTCGGCGTTTCCTTCGGGGCCTATTCCCTCTACGGGTTCAGCATCAGCCGCATGCCGGCGGCAAAGGCCAGCATGTTCATGAACCTGGTCCCGGTGTTCACCATTCTGTTCGGTATGGTGCTGCTTGGGGAACGCCTGACTGCCGTGGAGTGCATGGCTTCCGCGCTGGTGCTCGGCGGCGTGATTGTCAGCCAGATGGAGATAAAGATGCCGTCCGGTCTGCGGCGGGGCGGCAGGCGGCGCGATGTAAAAGCCTTGTAAGCGCGTATGGCGGGAACGGCAAAAGCCGCTTTGCCCGCGGTCGCAAAAATACTCCTGATCCGGAAACGGATCAGGAGTATTTTTGCCCGGCGGAGGCGCTGCGGGCCGGGAAGGATTCGCGTGGGTCGGCTCAGGCGCAGTCGTGTTTGTCCCAGGGCTCGCGGTTGTCGCGGGCGAGCGCGCCTTCCATGCGGACCAGAGCTTCCTTGAGCTTGCCTATTTCCTCAAGCTTCAGGTTCGGGCTTTTCAGCGCCTGATACAGGATGGCGCCCGTGCAGTCGCCGGTGATGGCGAAATCCGCGATGTAGGCGAGGGTGGGGACGATGTCTTTTGCCGAGGCGGGGCGTTCAAGCTTGCCCGCCTTGCCGTTGATGCCCGCGCCGTAAAGGGCGAGGCCGTTTTTGGCGGCAACTGCGATGACGGTTTTGCGGTCAGCGCCCTCAAGCACGGCGACGAGCGCGGCGTCAAGGGCGGCGGCGTCAGCCGTGCCGAGGTTGATAAGCCCGAGGGACACGCCTTTTTCCACGGCGGCTTCGGTTTCAGCGGCTTGCAGGTGCGTGATCGCGCTTTCTTCCACCGCGCCGTCAATGGCGTCGCCCGCCGTGTAGGAGGTGAACAGGGCGGCTTTTTTGAGCAGTTTGTCGAGGCCCGGGCCGCTGCCGGTAAGTTCCGCGTTGGGGGCGGCGATGATAAGCGCTTTTTTTTCGGCCATGATGATAGTCCTTGCGTTGTGGTCGGATACGGGTTCAGGCGGCGGCGCTCCCGGCGAAGGATCGCCGGGAGCGGTTCGGCCGCGCCGTTATTTCACGAGGTCGGGATCTTCCAGAATCTGGTAGATGACGGCACCTTCGGCGTCTTCGGGAATAGGGTTGCCGGTGGCGTAGCAGATGGTCGGCACGATGTCCGCGAGCCAGCGCGGCCGTTCGTACTTGTAATTCTTTTTCACGTTGGGGCCGCGGAAGAGCAGAATGTTTTTCAGGCTGCCGCAGCCGGATTCGCCGGTGGGAAAGCCGTAGCCGTGTTCGGCCATGTATTCGGGCTTGAGCGCGTATACCACGTCGCCCGCCTGCGCGCCGCCCATGCCGAAGACCGTGGCGTCCTCCTTGCGCACGGCAAGGAGCACCGGACGCTCACCGGTATCCGGGTGCCGGTAGTCAAGCAGGGCGTCGATGATCTGGCCGCGCACTTTTTCATAGTCCCCGGCTTCCACAATGCCGCCGGGGTACTTATCCTTGAGGTTCACGTACACGAACATGTAGCGCTGGGGCACGGCAACGGATTTGCTGACGTCCAGGATGTAGTTGAAGCCTTCCGTGACTTCGTAAATGTCCCAGTAGTTTTCGCTGTTCTTTGGTTCGTAATGGCACAGGCCTTTGGCCTTGAGCGCTTCGGCGGTATTGAGGATGGGGCCCATGGGCGTGGCGCCGTGGTCGGAGCACAGGCAGACAAAGGTGTCGTCGCCGAAGATTTCCATCATTTTGCCGAGCATGCGGTCTTCGATCTGGTAGATTTTGCGCTCCATATCAAAGGCGATTTTGCTCACTTCCGGGTCGTCGCTGTCCATTTCGCTCAGCCAGCCGTGGTAGAACCAGTCAATGGGGTGGGAGTGCATGTAGAACAGGTCCCAGTCCTCGTTGGCCTTGAGCAGGCTGGCGGCCACGTTGACCAGCCAGTCGGAATGGAACTGGGCGAGTTCCACCACGGTTTCCTTGTCCAGCACTCCGTGCATGGAGCCGACAAGGCCGATGTCGTTGGCGATGATGTCTTTGGAAAAATCGATGCAGGCCCCGGCGGAAGGCGGGTTGATAAAGCCCTGGTGGCCGGAAATGCCGGAGACGTACAGCTTGAACTCTTCGGCGTCGTTACTGAGATTCATAAGCTTGCAGCGGAAGGTGCCCTTTTCCATGTGGCCGTCTTCCTTGGTCTTGAAGTCATGCACCACGGGGGCGCTCCACTGGCCCTGGCGGATGGTGAAGAACGCGGTGGCGTAGTCCTTTTCAGGGCACAGGGCGAAGGCGTCAAAGCCGTCGTCCCCGCTTTCCCAGGCCAGACCGTGCCAGATCTGGCTTTCCAGCGGCGCCATGCCCTCCTTGAACGGCATTTCGACGGTAAAGGCGACAACTTCGTCGGCATCGGGCAGGTTCTTCCAGCCCTTGGGGTTGTCAAAGGAAGCCTGCACGCCGAAGGGGAAAAATTCGGAGGCGATCACGCTTTCGGAAGCCAGGAATTCGCGGTGCGCGTTGCTTTCTTCCATCCAGCGGGTTTCCGCCGGGCTGATGCCTTCGCCCATGACCATGATGCCGTGCTTCATTTTGCTGGGCCAGGCCATGGGGTAGTTGACCACGATGCTCTTTTTGCCTTCCTTGTCCCAGCGGTCCCAGATGGTCTGGGCGGTAAGGATTTCAGAGCCGAAGGCCTGTACGGTTTTCTTGTGCTCAAGGCTGCGGCCCTCAAGATAGTAGTAATAGTCTTCCACGCCGTGGGTGCGCGGGTATGCGCCGGTGCAGATGGTGGCCCAGGACGGGGGCGTGACCGTGGGCAGGTTGTAGCCTTCGGTCATGTAGCTGCCAGATTCCGCGAATTTTTTAAAATTGGGCAGAGCGCCTTCTGCCATAAGCGCCTCAAGACGTTTGGGGATGGCGCAGTCAAATCCCAGAAGGGCGGCGCGCCTGGCTTTCACGGTCATTGTATACTCCTGTTTGGTTGAGTGGTCGCCGGTGCGTTCACGGGTCCAGCGACAGGGAGATTACAAAAACGATGCCAGTGTGAAATTGGCCGCGGTATTGTGAAAAAAAGAGTTTACACCCCCTCATGTCACAGGAGGATGGCGACAGTATTGTCGCTATGCTCTCCGTACCTCCCCCTAGTCGTGATGGCTTGACGAAAAAAGAACGCCCCCTGAAGATGCCGGAACGGCTACGGAAGCCTCGCCATGCGCGCTTTTGCGCAAAAGGCGACAGAAATGGCCGGAGTCTTGTCGCTTTTGGCGCATTTTCTCCCGGCCTTTTCCTGTTGTCCGCCGGAAGGCGCACTCCGTAAGCGTTTTGTGAAAAACGGCACAATGTCTGCATAGGAACGGCACCGGTATGCGACACCCGAGCATCGGTCCAGCAAACTCTGATGCCATGCAGCCGCGGCAAGCGCGGCCGGACGTACCCGGCCCGGCGCTCTGGCGGCATTTGAACCAACCCTCCTGTATAACAAGGAGTTTCTATCGCTATGCCCGACACGACAGACGCGCTCAAAGACACACGCCCCATATGGGAAGTAGTCATACCGGCAGGGGCGGTTATCGCCGTGCTTTGCGTCCTGATATACCTGTATCCGGTTGCGAGCAAAATCGCGCTTGACGCGACATTCTCTTTCATCTCAAACAATTTCGGCAGTTTTTACCTCTGGTTCAACCTCTTTCTGACCGGACTGGCCGCCTTCTTTATTTTCAGCCGTTACGGCAATATCAAATTCGGACCCAAGGGCGAAGCTCCCCAGTTCAGCAACATGAAATGGATTTCCATGATGTTCTGCGCCGGAGTTGCCGGGGCCGTCATGTTCTGGTCCATTGCCGAACCTCTGTACAACCTCAATTCGCCTCCCCGCCACCTTGAGCCGCTCTCTCTGGACGCGTTCAAATGGTCCACCACTTACGTGCTGTTCCACTGGGGGCCTTTTACCTGGGTCTGGTACGTCATCTGCTCCCTGCCCATCTGTTATATGTACTACAAGCGCGGCACCCCGCTGCTGCGGCTTTCGGCCGCCTGCGAGGATGGCCTCGGCAAAAGACTGTGCGACAAAGTGGGCCCGATTATCGACATCGCCTTCTGCATAGGCCTTATTGCCAGCAACACCGCGGTCATGGGCATTTCCATCCCCATTGTCGCCAATGCGCTGGCCGCGGTGTTCGGTATTGAACCGACCATACACGTGCAGCTTATCTGCCTTGTTGTGGGGTCGCTCATTTTTACGGTCAGCGTCGCTCTCGGGCTGGAAAAGGGCGCGTCGCGCCTCGCAGCGGCCAACGTCTTTATCGCGCTCGCCATGATTTTCTTCGCCCTTGTCGTGGGGCCGACGCGCTTTATCTTCGATAATTTCACCAATGCCGTGGGCACCATATTCAGCCACTATTTTGAAATGTCGCTGGCAACGGACCCGCACGACCTTTCCGAAGGCGCGGCGCATTTTCCCCAGACCTGGACGATTTTTTATTCGCTATGGATGGCGAGTTACGGACCCTTCATGGGGCTCTTTATCGCCCGCATCTCCAAAGGCCGCACGGTCAGGCAGATTGTGAGCATGGGCGTCATCTGCGGAGTTATCGGCAGCTGGCTCATCCACTCGGTGTTCGGCGGCTTTACCCTGCATCTGCAGCTCACCAATACTTTTGACGCGGCCGGTCACCTTGCGCAGTTCAAAAACCCCACCCAGACAGTGGTCATGGTGCTCAGCTACCTGCCCATGAAGTCCCTGGTGCTCATAGGCTACTGCCTGTTTTCCACTATTTTTCTCGCCACAAGCCTTGACGCCAGCGCCTCATCCCTGGCGGCGGCCTGCACGAGAAGACTGGGCAGCGACGGGCAGCCTTCCATGCCGCACCGCTTTTTCTGGGCCGTGCTGACGGCGCTGCTCCCGGCGGTCCTGCTCTATCTGGAGAGCATCGAACCCATGAAGACCTTCGGCAACGTGTCCGGCGCGTGCATGATCCTGGTCATCATCCCTTTGCTTCTGTCTTGGTTCATGATGTTAAAGTCGGAAAACGCGGTCGCGCTCAAGTATGACGATCTGGCGCAGGCCTCTGGTTCCGCAACTCCCGGCGCTGCCCCGCAATCCAGCGGCGTAGCGGCGGAAGCGACCGTGGACGAGGCGTCCTTGACGCGGACGTAATTATACCACCTTGCGGCATGAGGCGCATTGCCGGCCGCTTGTTTACCAACGCAAAAAACAGGGACGCTTCACAAGAGGCGTCCCTGTTTTTGCGCGTGGCGTGTTAATGGAGCTGTTCGGCGCCACGGCCGAAGCCGTATTTTTTCAGCTTGCGCTGCAAGGTCCGCAGGGTCACGCCGAGCGCTTCGGCGGTTTTGCCCTTTCTTCCGCCCTGTTCCCGCAGCGCGGCCAGAATCTGTTCCTTTTCAATATCGTCCCGTGCGGCCGAGAGTGAGGGCGCGGCGGCGGAAGGGGGCGCCGCAAAGGACAGCCCGGCGGATGCGGCAGCTACAGTTTCCCGCAGAGGGCTGGCCGGACCCGGCGCGTGCGCGCCCACTGAAAAAATGTCCGGGCAGACCTCGGGCGCCATGCCTTGCGCGCCGAAGGCCCAATATCGCTCCAGGGTGTTTTGCAGTTCGCGCACATTCCCCGGCCAGGGGTTGACTTCAAAGGAGGCGAGCAGCGCGGCGGGCAGTTCTTCCACCACACCCTTGTGGCGGGCGTAAGCGCGCACCAGCAGGGGGATGTCGCCCTTGCGCTCACGCAACGGGGGCAGCACGATGGTCAGCACATGAATGCGGTAAAAGAAATCCGCGCGCATCGCCTTTTCCCGCACCATGGCGGTGAGGTCCCTGTTCGTGGCTGCAACAAGCCGGAACTCGGAGCCGCGCACTTCGGTCGACCCGACCGGCGTGTACGTTTTGCTTTCCAGCGCGCGCAGTAGCTTGACCTGCAAATGCAACGGCAGTTCGGCGATTTCATCAAGGAACAGCGTGCCTTTGTTCGCGGCGGCAAGGTAGCCGGGCCTGTTGGTGGCCGCGCCGGAAAAGGCGCCTTTGATATGACCGAAAAATTCGCTCTCCAGCAGTTGCTCGGGGATGGCCGCGCAGTTGACCGGGATGAAACGGCCCTGCAGGCCGGACAGATCGTGGATGGTCCGGGCCGCGAGGTCTTTGCCCACGCCGGTTTCGCCATAGAGGATGACACTTGTGTCGCTTTTTGCGGCCTTGGTCATCAGGTCGTACACCCGCTGCATGGCGGGACTGGCACCGACGATTTTGCCGAGGCCTCCCGAGCGCGGGCCGTCCTTGCGCAAGGCCCTGTTTTCGCGTTTGAGGGTGAGTTCCTTTTTTTTCTGGGCGGTGACGTCCATCATGATGCCTTCAAGGAAAAGACATTCGCCGTCTTCACTGAAAACGCCTTCACCCTGATCCCAGATCCACTTTTCCTCGCCCGACGCCAGCCTGATGCGGTAGTAAAGCTCGTAGCCTCTTCTGGAAAGAAGCGCCTCATAGATGGTCCGGCGCATGGCGGCCAGGTCTTCCTCCAGCGTGAGCTGTTCCACCGTATTGGTCGGAGCGCTCATTACCGCCGTCTCACTCATGCCGAGAAGTTTTTCACAACCTCTGCTCGCAAAGACCAGCGTGTATTCGTAGTCACGCTCAACCTTGCAGCGGTAAGCCATGCCGGGCAGGTGGTGCAAAAGCCGCGCGTGGCTGGCCTCCACCTGATTCAGACGTCGCTGCAGCAATTCCATTTCACTATTGGACATGGGCGCCTCGGCGGTAATAATGCGACAGATATGTCGTCTTTTGCGCATCAAATGCTTTCCTTGTCAAGTCCGGATTCCGGATTGTCAGAAGGCCGTAAGGCGCTTGGCCGCCAACGGCTCTTGGTATGGTTCGTGCTATCTCTGTTCTGAAATTCACATGGCTTTGCCAGCAACGTCCTTTCGGGAGGCTCTCATGGCGGAAATCTCGGTATCTTACAGCAAAACCGGCGAAGTGCAGCACATCCACACCGGCTCCAGTATGCTCGGCGATCTCACCATCGACCAGACCGGCGTGCCCGAGGACGAACGGGGCGGAACGGCCAAGCAGTTGCTGGCTTCGGCCGCGCTGTATTGTTTTTGCGGGGCTTTTGCCAAGGCGCTCCAGACCCGGGGCGCGGTATACGACAAAATAGTCGGCACGGCCGTACTGGAAACCGGGCTCAATGACAAAAAGCAGGCCCGCGTCGCCAAAATCGCCCTGGATGTCACAGTGTACATGGATGAAGAGTACGAATTTATTTTCACCAGGGTGGAAAAAATCATGCAGCAGGGCTGTCTTGTGAGCGCCTCACTCGAAGCGGCTTTTCCCGTGACATACGCGCTGCACCACGAATACGAGGACTAGCCAACCCATTTTCCGGAGGCGCACATGACCAGAATTACGATTATCGGGGCGGGTCCGGGCGGTTACACGGCGGCTTTTGAAGCGGCGAGAGCCGGGGCCGAAGTGACGCTTGTGGAACGGGCGGACGTTGGCGGCGTCTGCCTGCACAGCGGCTGTATTCCCACCAAAACCATCAAGGCTTCCGCTGAAGCGCTGGAAACGGCGGGGCGTCTGAGCGAGTTCGGCATCAGAGCGGCTGCGGGCGAACTGCCCGCTTTTCAGGCCGATATGGCCGCCGTTGTCGCCCGCAAGGACAAGGTGCGCGGCATCCTGCGCGGCGGGCTTGAAAAAAGCTGCGCCGCCCTCAAAATCCGCCTGCTGCGCGGCCGCGCGGAACTGACGGGCGGCCTTGGCGTCGAGGTGCACACGGAATCCGGCGTGGAAAAGGCCGACGCGGACGCCATCATCCTGGCCACCGGTTCGCGCACCCTGGAACTGCCGTCCCTGCCGCTTGATCACAAATACATCATCAGCAGCGACGACGCGCTGAACCTCACGGTGGCCCCCAAACGCCTCCTGATTGTGGGCGGCGGCGTCATCGGCTGCGAGTTAGCCTTCATTTTCAGAAGCTTCGGCTCCGAAGTAACGGTTGTGGAAGGCCTGAACCGCCTGCTGCCCATTCCCTCGGTGGACGAAGACATGAGCCGCCTGCTCCAGCGTGAAGCGAAAAAGCACGGCATCCGCGTCGAACTCGCCAAAACGGTCAAAAGTGCGGTGGTCCGGGACGGCCTTGTCGTCTGCACGCTCGCCCCCTCTCCCTTTGTGCCCGGCGCGACCGGCCCGGAAACGGAAGCGGAGACCGACACGGTGCTCGTTGCCGTGGGCCGTTCCGCCAATGTGGAGGGCCTGGGGCTCGACAAGGCCGGGGTGGAAACCGACGTCCGGGGCTGGATCAAGGCTGACGACCGCATGCGAACCTCCGCCCCCGGTATTTACGCCATCGGTGACGCGCTCGGACCCGCAAAGGTCATGCTGGCCCACATGGCGACGGCCGAGGGCCTGTGCGCCGTTGCCAACTGCCTGGGCAAAGAGGCAAGCATGGATTACTCGACCGTTCCCTCGGGCATTTTTACCTCCCCGGAAATCGGCACGGTCGGTCTTTCCGAGTCGGAAGCCAGAGAAAAAGGTTTTGCCGTGCGCTGCGCCGCCTTCCAGTTCCGGGAACTCGGCAAGGCCCAGGCCATGGGCGAGCTGCCCGGCATGTTCAAGCTGGTCTGCGAGGAAGGCACGGGCAAGGTGCTCGGCGCGCATATCGCCGGCGCGCACGCCACCGACCTTGTGGCCGAGGCCGCCATTGCCGTTGCAAAGGGCCTGACCGCTTCCGACATCGCCCACACCATCCATGCGCACCCCACGCTGGCCGAAGGCCTGTACGAGGCCGCCGAAGCCTGGCTGCGCGGCTAGCTCTTACAACCATCAAGGAACACCCATGAGCGAACTTACCTTTCCCGACGGTTTTCTGTTTCACCCCGAGCACACCTGGCTGCGCATGAACGGCGACGGCACCGCCCATGTGGGCATTTCCGACTTCGCCCAGGATCAGCTCGGTGAAGTGGCCTTCGTGGACCTGCCTGTCCCCGGCGCGGCTTTTGAAGCCGGAGGCGAATTCGGCGCCGTGGAATCCATCAAGGCCGTGAACAGTCTGTTCATGCCCGCTGGCGGGACCGTGCTTGCGGTGAACGAGGCGCTTTCCGACGACCCTTCCATGGTCAACACGGCCCCGTACACGGACGGCTGGATGCTGCACATCACGCTCGCTCCCGGCGACGACGCGGCAAAGCTGATGGATGGCGACACCTACAAGACAACGCTGGACCAATAGGCGGCCTGCTGTGATGACGCTCGGCACACAGGCGCTCGGCCTCATCGAGACGCTGGGCATGGTGCCCGCCCTGTACGGCGCGGACAGCATGCTCAAAGCGGCGGACGTCGAGCTGGTTTCGTATGAAAACGTCGGCTCCACCCTGGTGACAGTCATGGTTGCGGGCGACGTGGCCGCCGTCCGGGCCTCGGTGGACGCGGGCAAAGCCGCCGCATCCTCGGTTGGCAGGCTCACCGCGTCCAACGTCATGGCAAGGCCGGGCCGCCCCATAGGCCTTATTGCCGCCGTGCACGGGGTGGCGCCGGTTGATGCCCATGGCGCGCGGGCGCTGGGCATGATTGAAACCTTCGGCATTGTGTTTGTGCTTGAAGCGGCGGACGCCATGACCAAGGCGGCGGACGTCGACCTCATCGGCTACGAAAACGTGGCCTCGGGATATATTTCCGTGCTTGTCGCGGGCGACGTTTCCGCCTGCGAGGCGGCGGTCGCCGCCGGGGTCAGGGCGGTGGAAGCCATGGAAGCCGCCGTCCATTGCGCGGTTGTCATTCCGTCCCCCCATATCCGGCTGGCCGGAGTCATCGACAGGTACAGGCTGGACAATCTCTTGCCGTAGATTCGCAGTACAGGACGCGGGCATGATTATCGACAACGATCTCGTTTCCATGCAGCAGGCCAGAATTCTGGCCGAAGACGCCTTCGCGGCCCAGAAGAAACTGGCGCTGTTCAGCCAGGAGCGTCTTGACGCCATCGTTGAAGCCGTTGCCGCCGCCGTGGAAGGCCATGCGCGCGAACTCGCCGTCCTGTCGCGGGAGGAAACCGGCTACGGCAACTGGCGGGACAAGCGGATCAAGAACCAGTTCGTGTGCGGCTACGTGCGCAGGCATTTGCGCGGCATGCGCTGTGTCGGTTTCGTCGGCGGCGACAGGGACGCGGGCACGCTGGATATTGGCGTTCCGCTCGGCGTTATCGCGGCCCTGTGCCCGGTGACCAGCCCCGTGTCCACCACTATTTACAAGACCCTGCTGGCGATCAAGTCCGGCAACGCGATCATTTTTTCGCCCCATCCGGGCGCGGCCGAATGCATCGGCAAAACGCTCGACATCATGATTGCCGCCGCGCACGAGCACGGCCTGCCCGAAGACTGCGTCTCCCGCCTGCACACGGTGACCGCGAGCGGTACCCTGGAACTGCTGCGGCATCCGCACGTTTCCCTGATCATGATCACCGGCGCGCCCGCCATGTTCGAGGCCGCCCGGCGCACGGACAAGCCCGTCATTTACGGCGGCACCGGCAACGGCCCCGCCTTTGTGGAGCGCAGCGCCGATATAGGCCGCGCGGCCAGGGATATCATCCTCAGCAAGACCTTTGACAACGGCATCGCCCCTTCGGCCGAGCACTCGGTGGTGGTGGAAGCCTGCGTCGAAGCCGAATTCAAGGCCGCCCTTGCTGAAAACGGCGCGTATTTCATGAACGCGGAAGAAGCCGCAAAGCTGGCCGGGCTCCTCTTTTTGCCGGAAGGCCGCCGCAGAAAGGGCGTTGTCGGGCAGACGGCGCGGTATCTGGCCGAACGGGCCGGAATCGCCGCGCCTGAGGGTGTGACCGTGCTCGTTGCCGACCGGCGTTACGTTTCCGATACGGACCCCTATTCGCGCGAACTGCTGGCGCCGGTGTTCCCCTGTTTTGTGGAAGCCGACTGGCGCGGCGCCTGCGAAAAATGCATCGAACTGCTGCTCCACATCAGGAACGCCCACAGTCTTGTCATCCATTCCGGCGATGAAGAGGTCGTGCGCCAGTTCGCCCTCAAAAAGCCGGTAGGACGGCTGCTGGTCAACACCCCGGCCGCGTTCGGAGGCATAGGCGCGACAACCGGGCTTTTTCCGGCCATGACGCTGGGCGGCGGCGCGGCCGGGTACGGCATCACCGCCGATAACGTATCGCCGCTGAACCTTATTTACATCCGCAAGGTCGGCTACGGCCTGCGGAATCTTGACGGCAGCGCCAGGGACATTCCCGGCGCGCAAAGCGGGCCGTCACAGAGAATACGGGCGCTGCAACAGATTCTGGCGCAGGCCGTGACAATCATAGACAAGTCCGGGGACCGGTAACGGCAACCGCGCGGGAGGAACAGATATGGATCTGCATGATTTTTCACACAAGCTCGAAGAAGCGACAAAGAATCTGACGCCGGAAGAGCGCGCCTCGCTGAAAAAAATATTTGAAGGCGTTTCGGCCGAACTTTCACAGAGCGGTTCCGGCGCGGCTTCTCGCGGCGGCAGGAACGGCGATTCCGCCGCGGCGGGGCGGACCGGCGTGCCGGATGGCCCCACACAGCGGCACGTCAGGCTGAAAGAAAACTTCATGAAGCAGGCGCCGAGCATCAGCACGCACCGCGCCAGGGCCATTACCAAGATCGCCAAGGAAAACCCCGGCATGCCCAAAGTCATGCTGCGCGGCAAGTCGTTCAGGCACTGCTGTGAAACCGCGCCGCTGGTTATCCAGGATTACGAACTTATCGTCGGTTGCCCGACGGGCGGGCCGAGAACCGGCGCGTTTTCGCCCGATATCGCCTGGCGCTGGTTGCGGGACGAAATCGACACCATCGGCAGCCGTCCGCAGGATCCCTTTTATATCTCGGAAGAAGACAAGCGCATCATGCGCGACGAGTTGTTCCCTTTCTGGGCGGGCAAGTCCGTTGACGAATACTGCGAGGACCAGTACCGCGAAGCGGGAGTCTGGGAGCTTTCCGGCGAATCTTTTGTGACCGACTGCTCCTACCATGCCCTGAACGGCGGCGGCGACTCCAACCCCGGCTACGACGTGATCCTGATGAAAAAGGGCATGCTCGACATCCAGAAGGAAGCGCGGGAACACCTCGACAGGCTGGATTACGCCAACCCGGCGGATATTGACAGGATATACTTTTACAAGTCGGTCATCGACACCACCGAAGGCATCATGATTTACGCCCGCCGTCTTTCCGCGCACGCGGCGGCTCTGGCGGAGCAGGAGCGCGACCCGAAGCGCAGGGCCGAGCTTTTGAAAATAGCCGAGGTCAACATGAGAGTCCCCGCGCACAAGCCCGAAACCTTCTGGGAAGCCATCCAGGCCGTGTGGACCATCGAATCCCTGCTGGTGGTGGAAGAAAACCAGACCGGCATGTCCATCGGCCGCGTGGACCAGTACATGTACCCCCATTACAGGGCGGATATCGAATCCGGGCGCATGACCGAATACGAAGCCTTTGATCTGGCCGGATGCATGCTGATCAAGATGTCCGAGATGATGTGGATCACAAGCGAGGGCGGCTCCAAGTTTTTCGCCGGATACCAGCCCTTTGTGAATATGTGCGTAGGCGGCGTGACCCGCGACGGGCGCGACGCCACCAATGACCTGACCTACCTGCTCATGGACGCCGTGCGCCACGTCAGGATTTACCAGCCTTCTCTCGCGGCGCGGGTGCACAACAAGTCGCCGGAAAAATACCTCAGAAAAATCGTGGACGTGGTGCGCTCCGGCATGGGCTTTCCGGCCGTGCATTTTGACGACACCCACATCAAGATGATGCTCGCCAAGGGCGTTTCCATCGAAGACGCCCGCGACTACTGCCTGATGGGCTGCGTTGAGCCGCAAAAATCCGGCCGCCTGTACCAGTGGACCTCGACGGCCTACACCCAGTGGCCCATATGCATCGAGTTGGTGCTCAACCGGGGCGTGCCGCTCTGGTACGGCAAAAAAGTCTGCCCGGACATGGGCGGGCTTTCCAGCTTCGACACCTACGAGAAGTTTGAAGCGGCGGTCAAGGAACAGATCCGCTTCATCACCCGCTGGTCGGGCATCGCCACGGTCATTTCCCAGCGCGTGCACAGAGACCTTGCGCCCAAGCCGCTCATGTCCGTCATGTACGAAGGCTGCATGGAATCCGGCAAGGATGTCGCCGCCGGAGGGGCCATGTACAATTTCGGCCCCGGCGTTGTCTGGAGCGGGCTTGCCACCTACGCGGACTCCATGGCCGCGATCAAAAAACTTGTTTACGACGAGAAAAAGTACAGCCTGGAACAGCTCAACGAGGCGCTCAAAGCGGATTTCATGGGCTACGACAGGATCAAGGCCGACTGCCTGGCCGTGCCCAAGTACGGCAACGATGACGATTACGCGGATTGCATCGCCGCCGATCTCATCAACTTCACCGAAATGGAGCACCGCAAGTTCAAGACCCTGTATTCGATCATGACCCACGGCACGCTGTCCATTTCCAACAATACGCCCTTCGGCCAGATGCTAGGCGCGTCGGCCAACGGCAGGGCCGCCTGGCAGCCCCTTTCCGACGGCATCAGCCCCACCCAGGGCGCGGACTACAAGGGCCCGACCGCCATTATCAAGTCCGTGTCCAAGATGTCCAACGACAACATGAACATGGGCCACGTGCACAACTTCAAGCTCATGTCCGGCCTGCTGGATACGCCGCAGGGCGAAAACGGACTCATCACGCTCATCCGCACGGCCAGCATCCTCGGCAACGGCGAAATGCAATTCAACTACCTGGACAACGACGTGCTGCTCGACGCCCAGAAGCACCCGGAAAAGTACAGGGATCTTGTGGTCCGGGTTGCCGGGTACAGCGCCTTTTTCGTGGAGCTGTGCAAGGACGTGCAGGACGAGATCATCAGCAGAACCGTTCTGCGCGAAATATAGGCAACGGGATCAAAAGGCAGGGGCAAGGCCGTGATCGAACGCAAGGCGCTCATCTTCAACGTGCAGAAGTACAATATGTACGACGGCCCCGGCGTGCGCACGCTGGTGTTCTTCAAAGGCTGTCCCCTGCGTTGCGGGTGGTGCTCCAACCCTGAGGGCCAGCTCCGCGCGTTCCAGATTCTGTACAAAAAAGACAATTGCGTCAACCGCGGCGCATGCGTCGCGGTCTGTCCGGCGGGCGTTCACGCCATGGACCCGGCCACCGGCCGCCACGCGATCCGTCCGGACGCCGAATGTATCGGCTGCCGCAAGTGCGAGACGGCCTGTACGGCCTCGGCCCTGGCGGTGAGCGGCGAGCGGAAAACTATATCCGAACTGCTGGCGGTTATTGAGGAAGACAGGCTCTTTTATGAAACCTCGGGCGGCGGCGTCACTCTGGGCGGCGGCGAAGCGCTCGCCCAGCCCGAAGCGGCGCTCAGTCTGCTCACCGCCTGCCGCCAGCGCGGCATCCATACCGCCCTGGAAACGTGCGGCTATGCCCGGCCCGAGGTGCTGGACCGGGCGGCCGCGGTGACGGACCTGTTCCTGTATGACGTCAAACACATGGACCCGGAACGGCATCTTGAACTGACGGGCGCGCGCAACGAGACCATTCTCGGCAATCTGGCAAGCCTGCTGGAAAACCGGAAGAACGTCCGTATCCGCGTGCCGCTGCTCAAGGGGCTCAACGACGATGACGCCAACATCGAGGCCATGTGCCGGTATCTCGCGCCTTTCAAGGGCGGTATGAACTGCAAGGGCGTGGACTTGCTGCCCTACCACAAGCTCGGCGTCAACAAGTACGGCCAGCTCGGTATGGAGTACTCCCTGCCCGGCGACTACCGCCTTGCCGAGGCGGATCTGGAGCGCATTGAAGGCCGCATCAGCGGTCACGGCATCCCGGTCGCAATCATAAGGCACTGAGGGCGAAAAGGAAAAGAATGATGAAAGCGCTGGGAATGATTGAAACAAGAGGCCTGCTGGCCGCCATAGAGAGCGCGGATGCCATGCTCAAGGCTGCGGACGTCGCCCTGCTGGAAAAAAATCTGGCCGGGGGCGGGCTTGTCACCATCAGCGTGGCGGGCGAAGTGGCCGCGGTACAGGCGGCCGTTGACGCGGCGGCCTTGTCCGTGGGGCGCATTGCCGGGGCCACGCTTGTTTCCCGCCATGTCATTGCCCGGCCGGATGCGGGACTGGCGGCCGTCCTGGCTCTTGCCGCACCGCCCGCGCCAAAAGCTCCCGCATCGAAAGCGGGCGTACAGAAACCGGGAACTCGACGGGCAGCAAAGCCCAAATCGAAATCATAGGCACAGCCGCCAAGAAGAGAGAGGAATAACACCATGGTAGACAAAGATTTGCTGTCCATCCAGGAAGCCCGCGCCCTGGTGCGCGCCGCGCGCAAGGCACAGGAAGAATTCCGGCAGTGCGGCCAGGAAAAGGTCGACGCCGTTGTCGCGGCTGTCGCCCGCGCCGCAGCCGTCCAGGCCGAAGCGCTCGCCGCGCTCGCGGTGGAGGAAACCGGCTTCGGCAAGGCGGCGGACAAGGCCGTCAAGAACCGGCTCGCCAGTGAAAAGCTCCTCAAGGCGATCAAGGGCATGAAGACCATAGGCGAAATCAATGTGGACAAGGAAAAACGGATGACGGAAATCGCGGTTCCCGTCGGGGTCATCGCGGGCATCGTGCCGTCCACAAACCCCACGTCCACGGTCATTTACAAGTCCATCATCGCGCTCAAGGCGGGCAACGCCATCGTTTTTACCCCGCACCCCAGCGCCCGGCGCTGCATCGCCAAAACCGTGGAGATCATCCAGGCCGCGCTGCACGGCTGCGGGGTGTCCACGGATCTCGTCAGTTGCGTCAGCGTGCCCACCCTTGAAGGCAGCGCCGAACTTATGAAGGTTGCCGACCTCATCCTCGCCACCGGCGGTCCGGGCATGGTCAAAGCCGCTTACAGCTCCGGCACCCCGGCGCTTGGCGTGGGCGCGGGCAACGTGCCTGCCTTTATCGAGCGCAGCGCCGATATTGAGGACGCCGTTGCCAAGGTATTTGCAAGCAAGACCTTTGACAACGGCACAATCTGCGCGTCCGAGCAGTCCATTGTGACCGAGTCGGTCATCGCCGAGCGCGTCAGGGCGGCCATGCTGGCAAACGGCGCGTATTTTCTGCACGGCGACGATCTGGAAAAGGTCAAGCGGATCATGGAGCGCGGCAACGGCAGCATGAACCCGGCCATTGTGGGCAAGGACGCGCAGGCCATCGCCGCGCTGGCCGGAATCCGCATTCCGCAGGGCACGCGGCTCCTCGTTTCCGACGAGCCGGGGGTCGGCCCCAGGCATCCTTTTTCCAAGGAAAAGCTTACCGCGCTGCTCGGCTTTTACGTGGTGGAAGACTGGCGGGAAGCCTGCGAATTGTGCATCAAGCTGCTGGAAAACGGCGGCATCGGGCATTCGCTCGCCATCCATTCACTCAACGAGGATGTGATCCGCGAGTTCGGGCTTAAAAAGCCCGTATCCCGCATGCTGGTCAATACCCCTTCCACGCAGGGCGCGGTGGGCATCTCCACCTCCCTCTTTCCTTCCTTCACCCTGGGCTGCGGCACGGTGGGCGGCAGCTCCACTTCGGACAACGTCACGCCCATGAACCTGCTGAACATCCGCAGGGTCGTGCACGACCTCGGCGCCGGCGTTTGCAGCGTTCCCGCCCATGCCGCGCCGGTTTCTCCGAAGCCATCCGGCGCATTCGCTCCAACCCCCGGCGTTGCGGCGGACATGGACGTGGAAGCCATTACCGCGCTCATCGTCGAGCAGTTGAAGAAAGTCATATAAAACCAGTAACAACAACGAAAAACATAACAGTATCTTCAGGAGGAAACGAACATGTCATCTGCGAACGCTTTGGGAATGATTGAAACAAGAGGTCTGGTTGGCGCTATTGAAGCGGCGGACGCCATGGTCAAGGCGGCCAACGTGACCCTTATCGGCCGCGCCCAGGTGGGCGGCGGACTTGTCACCGTTATGGTGCGCGGCGACGTGGGCGCGGTGAAAGCGGCCACCGACGCCGGGGCTGTCGCGGCCAAACACATGGGCGGTGAGCTGATCAGCGTGCATGTTATCCCGCGCCCGCATCCGGAAGTGGAGTCGATACTGCCCAAATGCGAAGGTTAGAGCATTTCACACATGAAACGCTCCGCAAGGATTTGTCCGCAAATCCTTGCCGCGAAACAGGAGCAGGCGGGCTTTGCCCGCCGTAAGCGAACTGTTTCAAGCGTTAATTGCTATAGAAGGCCTTTGGGGGAGGGAACCCAGGGAAATGATTTCCTTGAGGCCGCGGGCGCAGGAGCTGTGTTCCCTCCCCCAAACCCCCTCCCTCCCGAACCTCGTTACGAGAGCGTGGGGGAACCCGTGTCACTTTTCCCTGTGATCGTACCCCAAGATTGATGTTTCAATCCACATCCGGCTCCGTCCGCCGGACGACTCCGCCCCGACGGATGGGAGCCGGGTGGATTGCCCCCTCCCTGAAGGAAGGGGTTACCTGAAAGGTATTCCCGGCGTTGC
>JAIRTI010000060.1 GCA_031255035.1 Desulfovibrio sp. | reverse complement strand
TCTTCAATGCCGATGAACATGCCGAATTCGGTGATGTTTTTGATGGCCCCTTCAAGCACGGTGCCTTCGGGGAACTTTTCGGCGACAACTTCCCAGGGGTTGGGGCGCACCTGCTTCATGCCCAGGGAGATGCGCTTCTTGTCCTGATCAACGCCGAGAATGACCACTTCCACTTCCTCGCCGGCCTTGACCATCTGCGAAGGATGGCGCAGCTTGCGCGTCCACGACATTTCCGAAATATGCACCAGGCCTTCAACGCCGGGCTCAAGCTCGACAAAGGCGCCGTAATCCACAAGGTTGGTGACCTTGCCGGTCAGGCGGGCGTCGGTGGGGAACTTGGCCGTGATGTCCTGCCAGGGGTCGGCCACAAGCTGCTTGAGGCCCAGGGAAACCTTCTGGTTATCCCGATCAAAGGACAGCACCTTGAGTTCCAGTTCCTGGCCAAGAGTGACCATTTCCTTGGGATGGCGGATGCGTTTCCAGGACATGTCGGTGATGTGCAAAAGACCGTCCAGGCCGCCGAGATCGACGAACACGCCGTACTCGGTGATGTTCTTGACGCGGCCGTTGACGAGCTGTTCCTCGGCCAGAGTATTGAGCAGGTCCTGACGCTTGGAGTCGCGCTCTTCCTCAAGCAGCACGCGCCGGGAAACAATGACGTTGCTGCGGCGGCGGTTGATTTTGAGCACGCGGAACTCGAACTCCTGGTTGACCAGGGCGTCCATGTCGGGCACGGGGCGCAGATCCACGTGAGATCCGGGCAAAAAGGCTTCCACCCCGCCGAGATCGACGGTGTAGCCGCCCTTGATGCGACGCAGAATACAGCCTTTGCAGATGCCGTTCTTTTCCTGCACTTCCTCAAGCTGGTCGAAGAGCTGCATGCGCTTCGCCTTCTCGTAAGAGAGCGTGATGGTGCCTTCCATCTCATTCTTGCGAACGACGAAGACATCGACCTTGTCGCCGACATTCACCGTCACGTTGCCCGACGGGTCGCGAAATTCGCTCGCCGGGATTTGCCCTTCCGACTTGAAGTTGACGTCGACAAGAATAGTGTCGGCGTCGATACGCACGATTTCACCCTTGGCGATGGCGCCTTCTTCCAAATCGCCGAAATCAGGGTTCAGGTAGTTTTCCAGGGCGCTCTCGAAATTCATTTCGACATCCAGGCCCATTTCCAGTTCCGCAGTTTGAGACATACGCGTCCTCCGACCAAGCAAAAAAATTCCTGAAGTATCAGGTCCGGGTTCTTTACCAGAAGAGCGCATGCTTGACAAGGAAGAAGTCGGCGTATCTCAAGGAAAAATAAGGAAGCGCCGATTTTTCGTTTTGGCGTCGTTGCAGCGGCTTTTTCGAAGGGGGGGCGGAACCTGAGAGTCCAGCCCCCCTTGAAAAAGTCTTGCGCCTGACCAAAACGACACTTCCCCCAGATCAGCGCTTGTTTATGCTTTCGGACGAAGCCCCTCGCGGACTTCGTCAAAGGCACCCTCCCGCCAGGCCGCGTCGCCGGCCCGCGACGGGGTGACGAGCACCTCCCGGCCCGGCGCGTCAAGCGAGCCCTCATGGACGCGGACCGCGACGGCCTCTCCGGTATCCGAGGCGTATTGCGCCGCCTTGGTGGAGTATGAAGCCGTCAGGGCGGCGGCGGACAGGACGGCGTCCTCCGGCCATCTCCGGCCGAAAAAACGGCCAAGAGCCACGGGGCCGGGGAAATCCCTCGCCTTGAGCAGCAGATCGCGAGGCCCGGCCAGTTCCATGATCCGGCTGTTGTCATCCTGCTTGCGGCCGACAATGAGCCGGTACTTATCCGTGGCCGCCCCCGCGGTCCCGTCATCCAGTCCCAGCCAGAACTGACGGCCGGTATTGGCCAGGTGAAAATCAACGGCCGTCGCCTCGGGCGTATGGACGAGCACCGGCCAGTAACTGCGGGCGTTTTCCCGCTCGGTCAGACGGCAGCCGCCGGCCGGGTTCGGGATGTCTTTTTCCTTCAGCCCGAAGCGTTCGGCCAGGGCCCTCTGCGCCTTGCGCCCTCTGCCGGAAAGGCCTAACAGCCTGGCGCGGTCGACAATGCCGGCCTCCTCGACCGGGGTCGGGCCAAGAAGCAGGGCCGACAAGGGCCGCAACAGCAGGTCCTTGACGCCGGCGTCCCGGCGGATGACGTTCAGGGTGTCGCGCCGCTGCGACATGGGCCGCTGGCCGAGCACCTCGCCGGACACAAGGCAGGACGCCCCGCGCTCCGCTAGCAGACCGGCCGCGCGGCGCATCATCAGTATTTTACAGTCCACGCAGGGGTTCAGCGCGCTGCCGAAGCCGTGGACCGGACGGCGTTTGAGCATGGCGACAAAGTCGTCGGCGATGTCCACGGCTTCGATAGCCAGGCCGTAAGTCTCACTCCAGTAAGGAATTTTTGCCGGTGTGCCGAAAAAAGGACTGACAAAATGCAGGCATAAGACCTCAAGTCCCTGCTCCTGGATGAGTCTGGCGGCGAGGAGGCTGTCAAGGCCGCCGGAAAAAAGCGCCAGAACCTTGTGCCGCGTGGTCTTTTCCATATCATTAGCTCCGATGTTTCAATCCACATCCGGCTCCGTCCGCCGGACGACTCCGCCCCGACGGATGGGAGCCGGGTGGATTGCCCCCTCCCTGAAGGAAGGGGTTACCTGAAAGGTATTCCCGGCGTTGC
>JAIRTI010000046.1 GCA_031255035.1 Desulfovibrio sp. | reverse complement strand
CGCATTCATTACAAAATGCGCGACTACGCCACCTATCGCTTCACCGCGCCCCAATCCTGTTCGATCAATATCTTTTTCGACCTGGCCCAGGAATTTGACGACCTGGAGCAGATACACATCCTTTCGGTGCTGATTTTGCGCATGTTCTTTCAATACAACGCCGAATTGTATCTGAAGGACGAACAGAGCGGCCTGCTGCTTGTGACCCCCGCCGTGAATCCGGCAATAGTCGGCCTGCCCGAGGCGCGCAACGAAATCTGGAACGATGACTCCCGCTGCTACGTGCCCGTGCGCGGACGCAGCGCCCCGCGTCTGGCCGGCGACAGGAGGCGCGGCGTCTCCGGGACGGAGTTGATGGGCGTGCTGGTACTCTATAGCGACAAAATATTTGACAGCCATATTCTGCTCTTTCTTGAAAAGTACGCCAACCGCGTGGGCTTTTGCCTGCATAACAAGATACTCGCGCAACGCAACGCCAGGCATGTGCTTTTTCTGCGCAAACTGGCGCACGATATCGGGCACAACATCATCACGCCCAATATGCGTGTGAAGCTCATGCTCTCCCAGCTTGAGGGGCAGCTCGCGCAATTGAAAGATCTGTGCCAGGGCGATCCGGACGAAGTGACCATGCATGATGCCAGGGTGCTGCAACACGCCATGAACGACCAACTGAAAAATATCACCGGCAGCTTCCTGAACAGCGCTCTTTTTCTTGAAAGCTTGCTGCGCCAAAGTCATTTTGACTTCGGGCACTATGTGCTGCGTCTGGCGGCGCTGGATATGCGCACCACGGTTGTTGACCCTCAGTTCGACCGCTACCGCCTGAATTTTACCGAGCGCGGCCTTGCCGTCGATGAAAACCAGCCGGCATATCCCGATGAGCCCTGCATGGTCGAGGCGGACCTCGGCCTTATCAGCCAGGTGTTGGCCAACCTGCTCTCAAACGCGGTCAAGTACGCCACGCCCCCGCCAGACTGCGACGACGACGCCGAGCCCGTGGTGCGTTGCCGCGTCGAGCGCGTGCCTTTCGCCTTTGGCGAGGCCGACGGCATCAAGGTGACCGTGTTCAGCACCGGGGCGCACATACCCGAAGATCAGGCCAGGCGTCTGTTTGACGACAGCTACCGGGCCGCCAATGCCAGCGGCCAGTACGGCACGGGCCACGGGCTCTTTTTCGTTAGCCAGATCGTGGCCGAACACAAAGGCACAAGCGGCTACGAACCCGTTGAATGCGGCAACGATTTTTTCTTCATGCTGCCGGCCGTTTCCTGATGTCCCGATCCGCCCGGCTTTCCCGTACCCTGAACAGCCCACCCACAGCCAAGGAGGCACGATTAATGTACGCCATAGCCATCAACGGCAGCCCGCGCAGAAAGGGCAATACCGAAATCATGCTCCGCGCGGCGCTCGCCCCCCTGGCCGAGGCCGGCTGGGAGACCAACTTCATCCAACTGGGCGGCAAACTTATCCGGGGCTGCCTCGCCTGCGGCAAATGTTTCGAGACCCATGACCAGGAATGTATAAACAAGGACGACGCCTTCAATCCGATCATGGCGGAAATGATCCGGGCCGATGCCGTCATCCTTGGTTCGCCCACCTATTTCGCCGATGTTTCCACGGAAATGAAGGCGCTGATCGACCGTTCGGGTTTTGTGGCCATGGCCAACGGGCGGCTGTTCGCCGGCAAGATAGGCGCGGCCGTGGTGGCCGTACGCCGGGGCGGGGCGACGCATGTCTTTGACACCATCAACCACCTCTTCTTCATCTCCCAGATGATTGTGCCGGGCTCGACCTACTGGAACATGGGCTACGGACTGGACAAAGGCGAAGTGTCCAAAGACGCCGAGGGACTGGCCAACATGACGCAACTCGGCCGGGCCGTTGACTGGCTGGGCAAAGCCATCAACCCGCACAAGGCCGATTACCCGATGTAAACGCCGCTTACCCGCTGCGACCGACGGCATGCGGAGGCATTTATTTGTCGAAGCCAATTTGATCGCATGCGGGCTCTGCCCGCACCCGCCAGGGCCTTGCCGGCCCCAGCTTCGTACCTGGACCCGGCGATTGGGCGCCTGATAGTGGCGCCTCTGTTGATACGCGCAGCCGGAACCCAAACTGAGGGGTCCAGGGGAAATCATTTCCCCTGGCGGGGATTCCAAAGGGGCAGCGCCCCTTTGGCCGCCGGAGGCATTGTATTTCAAAGTTACTCTGCTCTAGCGGCCCTTGCCTATGGTTTCATACGTTACCGGGAAATGTTCCCTGGGGTCGTCAATGCGCATCAGGTGGTAGACGTTGAACGCATAGACCGCGCCCGCCTTGAAGTCCGAAGGTGAAAAGGGCAGGGCCAGGTTGCCGGCGGTGGAAATGCGCCCCTCATAGCCGAAGTGCAGCAAGGTGCTGCGCGCGAAGCCGCAAATGGTGTCCGCCTGCTCCTGGCTTTGGGCCACGGCCTCGATGACGATCGCCAGTTCGTGCCCCACCTGTTTCTCAAGGTCGGGGAAAAGCGCCATGACGCCGTTTTTCCCGTATATTTTGAAATCCAGATAAAAGTCCTTGATGCCGTAAGTTTCAAAATTATTCCTGACCCGTGCCTTCACTCCGGCCGTGACGGCGTCGATTTTTTCTATCATGACCGGGTCTTTGACCCCGGCGATGGAAACCGTCCTGTAGCCCACCAGCTTTACGCCCTCCAGCTTGAGGTAGTAGGCGTCGGTGGGCACGAAGCGGCTGCCGCTCACTTTGACCGAAGATTCGGTCTCCTGGGTGAAGGTCGTGTCATACAGGTGTATGGCCCCGCCGGGGCCGGGCAATTCGTAGGGGTTGGTCTTTTCGTACAGGGTATGGGCGGCCACGGACAGGGTGGTGCATTTCCTGGCGTCGGACAGGGGCTCAAGGATGAAGCAGTCCTTTTGCAGACGGCCGAACATGCAGTCGCTGCCGCTGCCGGGCAGCGCGGCAATGGCCGCGCACTCCAGAATTTTGCCCATGTGGATGGCCAGCCCCTTGTCAAAACCCCGGCTGATGCCCAGGGCCGCGAACACGGAAGGGTCGTAGGCCCGGCCGGCCAGAATCACCTGGGCGCCATGGGCCAGGGCCTCGATAATGGGCTCCTCGCCCATCTGGGCCACGATGCGCACGGCCTCGTCAATGTCGGAAGCGGTCAGGGGCGCGGCCGGAGGCAGCGGCGTCACCTCGCCCCTGGCGAGCTTTTGCCTGATCAGGTCCTTGTCCTGTTCGGATTCAATGACGGCCAGCTTGAAGGACAGGCCTTTTTCCTCGGCAATGGACAGGATGATGTCCCTGGCCAACGCCACATGCGCCCTGGCGCCGCTGCCGCCCGCCGTGCCGATGATCACCGGGATGCCCGCCCTGAGACCGGCTTCCATCATGATCTCCAGATCTCGCTTGACCGAGTTGTTGTCCGTAAAGGAGTAGCCCGCGCCGAGATAATAGGGGCCGGGGTCGGTGGAGCCGGCATCCACGGCAATCACATGGGGCCGGCGGCGCATGCCTTCTTCGAACGATTCCAGCGGAAAACCGTAGCCGAGAATCGCCGTTGGCGACAGGACGCGCAATTCGTTCAGGGGTTCTTGCATTGTTATTTCCTCCGCAGGCGACTGCCCGGGCCGCTTCAGGCGGCGCTCAAGGCCAGGATGCGCTGCATCTCGTTGAAGATAATCATGAAACCTTCGTCCATGCCCATGCCGGGCTTAGCCAGAATCTGGTCCGGGGCGGTAGCCATGGCGATATGGGCGCAGACCTCGGCGGAGCGGTTCGTCTCGTTGCAGGTGCCCCCGAGGTACGCGCCCATGCCGTTGGCCTTGCAAAAAAGCACGGCCTCGATACTGTTGTTGACGCCCCCGAGATCCGGGGTTTTTATCTGGGCCATGTGTCCGGCCCTGGCCGTGGTGAAGTCCCTGACGTCTTCAAGGGTGTTGCACCACTCGTCCGCCACGATTTCGGCGGCCACGCCCTTTTGCTCCATCAAAGTCCGGATGGCGGCCAAGGCCTCTATCTGGGCGGCGCGATCGCCCATGTCCACCGGGCCTTCGATGCGAAGCTTCAGCGGGGCGGCGGTGCGGGCCAGCTTTCCGATATAGTCGGCGATGTCCGCGAAGCGGTTGGCGAACACCTCGCCGAGCGTGCCGTACACATCCAGATGCAGGACCGGGGCATAGCCGGGCGCGGGCGCGAGCTTTGCGATGCGCCTGACCAGCCAGCCGATGTATTCATCCAGCTTTTCGCCGCGCAGGCCGACCTTGTCGGTCACGTTGTTGAACAGCCCGTGCGGCAGAACGTCGACACCCTTCATAATCATTTTGTCCGCGTTGGTGTAGCGGTCGTCGCCGGTCTGGGCGAATACGGGAACCGGCCGTTTCGCCAGATTCGTGCCGTATTCTTCCGCGATGACGGCCGCCATAAGCAGGCCCCGGCTCAGGGCCACGGCCGCCAGACAGGCCTGGGTGACGCCGTAGCGGATGGCCGTGTGATGTCTTTTGCCCGTGTCCGGGTTGACGCGTTCGTCCGTCAGGGCGGCCAGTTCCTTGAACGAGGAGATGTCCCGCCCCCGGTACAGCGGGGCGATGTCCTTTTGAATGACGGGTATGAAATCCTTCGCCAGGAACAGCGGGTCGCGCCCCCCCGCCCCCGAGTACTGCACGGCGGCGCAGTCGCCGTGGGCCACGGCCCCGTTTTCCAAAACAAACAGGACGGCAATGGATTCGCCCGACTGGCGGATGGCCGAAAAACCAGGCGTCACGGGTTCGCCCTCATAAAAAGCGCCGTCGCTTGTCGCCCCGCTTTTAATCGCCTTTTGATCGTCAAAGAAAAAGCCCGTCTTGCCCGGAGCGCAGACGACATCAACAATTTTCATACAGGATTTCCTTTCCCTTGTTTCGTTGCTTCCATACCGCAGCCGCCTCCGATTCCGGCGTGCGCCGCCTGGGCGGCGCTAAGCGCCGCCGGCCGGGCGTCCCACCAAAAAGCCTTTCGAGATGGCGTATACGTCGTCCACAATCATCTGGAAGTTCACGGCCCGGCCTTCTTTTTTCCCTCGCTCTTCCAGCTTTTGGCGGTGGAACCGCATCAGATCCTCGTCCAGGGGCACATTGCCCGGGTCCAGAAAGCGGACCGCGCCTTCGTTATCCCTGGCGGGCATGGCTTTCCCCAGGTTGCAGCGGCTGGGGGCGAAGGGCACGTCAATAACCCCGGCGTTGAACGCCGCCACCGCGCCCACGGCGTAATCGCCCTTGCCCAGAGCCTCGACCCGTTGCAGAATGCACTCCATCTCCCGCTTGATGATCTCGCTTTCGGCAATGACTTCGGGCCGGTCGCGCATGCTTTGGTCGCGCAGCATGGAGGTTATCTGCCGGGTGGTCTTCAGGCCCGAGGCGTTGGCCTCCTTGGTGGGCACGCCCATGGCCTCGTGCGGCGTCTTCACGATGACCTTGGTGGCCCCGGAAAGCACGGCCGCGGCCGCTCCCCAGGCGATTACGCCGAAAGCCTTGGCCTCGTCCTGGGGGAATCCGCCCATCCACTGGTGAAAGACCGTGCTGATGCGCACGTCGGCAAAGCCGAAGCGGTCGAGATAGCGCCGCGTCATTTCCTCAAGGGAGCGGACGGCCGCCACGTCCTGGGTCAGGTTGCCGCACTGCCCGTAGCCCACGCTGATGTCCTTGACGCCTTGCGTCGCGGCGAACAGGGCTTCCAGCACGGCCACGCTGTTGGAAATGCAGGGCGGCACCAGGGTGCCGGTCAGGGGCCCGAAGGGCTCGCGGTTGATGGAAACCCCGGCTTCCTCGTACAGGCCGATGAGTCTGTCCGTATATTGCCAGTAAGCCAGAGTCTTTTCCAGCGAATGATTCTTGGAATAGGGGATATTATAGGAGATGCCGCCGCCCTCGTAGGAGGTGAAGCCGCCGGCGATGCTGATCTCGGTAAGCAGCCTGGCGTCGGGCGTGCCGTGGCGGACCTGCACCGGACGCTTCGGCGCGGAGGTCACAACCCGGCAGATGTCCACGCCGTAGTTGACGGCCGGAAAGCCGTTAAGCATGGAGCGCCCGCTCTCCTTGCTCCGTTCGATGCCGTTCTGGGCCTCTTCATAGCGGTTCAGACGGGTGTAGCTGTCGATGGTGCTGGGCAACAGGTCGGCCTCTCCCTCGCTTTCCAGATATTGCAAGAGCTTGATATGCTCGGTATACAAGGCCACCCCGGCCCGGGGCTGGATCAGGGTGACGCCCTCTTTTTTCGCTTCGGCAAGGCGCGTTCCAAAGCGCTTTTCCGGCGCTATCGCCTGCTGGTAGGCGACGGCGTCACCGAAGTTGACGCCCCCGCCGGTGGCCCACTGGGCGAGGACCTCGCCCTGCTGGGCGAAAAACTCGTCTTCCGAAAGTTTGACATTCTTAAGATCCATGCTTCCCCTCCGGGACGGGTTTGATTTCCTTTTGCATCAGACAGAGGGCCAGGCCGGGGTCAACCTGGCTTATCAGGCCCATGGCGCTGAAGATGTAACGGCTGTCCAGAAAAAAGGCCGGGGACCGGGGCATGGCCAGGCCGCGCGCCAAAGTCTCGGGCGAGGCCACGGCCCCGGCGAGGATGGCGGCGGGGGCGGCACTGTGCACCAGGACGCCGCCGATGCCGACAAGGCGCGGCACGGCGCTCAGATCCTTGCCCGTCAGCGTGTACAACTCGCCCACCGGGCTATAGGCCTTTTCAAAAAAGCCGCAGTGGCGCTCAACGGCCAGCCGGACGGCCGATCTTGCCAGGGCTTCGTCAAGCGCCCGCTCGGCGCTGTTTTCCGGAGCAAGCGTATCGGGTCTGGCCGTGCATTTCGCCACCCAGTCCGTCACCGCTTCGGGCGTCGCGCCGCAGTCCCCGGCCACAAATTCGGCCGTGGCCGCGTCAAGAAGGAAGCCCGCGCCGTAACGCATGCCCAGATCGCCTTCCACCGTGCGCTTGGCAAAGGGCTCGGGCAGACCCTTGAGCATGACGTTGTCCATGGTCGGTTCGCCCGAGGCCATGGAATACACGTCGGTTGTGGCGCCGCCGAGGTCCACCGCCATGAAATCGCCCCAGCCGGCCCGGTCTCCAACGCCCAGGCTCAGCGCTTCACAGGCCTTGAGCACGGCCAGGGGCGTGGGGATGATCGGCAGATCGCTCATGGCCTGCGCTCCGGCCAGGCCTTTGGCGTCGATGATGCGCTCAATGAAAATGTCGCGGATGCAGCGCCTTGCCGGCGCCACGTCCAGACGGCCGAAGGCGGGCATGACGTTGCCGGTGATGACGTAGGGTCTGCCCGAAGCGGCCAGCAGGGCCTCAAGCTCCCTGTCCGCGCTTTTGTTGCCCGCCGCGATGAGAAAGAAATCGCCGTCAATCGCGCACAGGCGCCTGGCGTTGGCGAGCAGCACATCCTTGTTGCCGCCGTCGGTGCCGCCGCATAAAAGCACAATGTCCGGGGCGGCCCGGGCGATGGCTTCCTGCTCCCGCCGGGACAGTTCATAGCCGTATGCGGCAAGCACTTTGGCCCCGGCCCCTTCCGCGGCCATGCGCGCGGCCTTGACCGTAAGGTCCGGCACCAGGCCCACGGCCACCATGGCCAGCCCGCCCGCGGCGCTGCTGCAACAGAGCAGCCGGTCATGGACGAAGCCGGGGCACTGGCGCTCAAGGCGCTCACGCGCCAGGGCGTAGCCCTCCATGACGTCGCTGCTGATGGTGGTAAAGGCCGACGCCGTGCCGACCACAGCCGGACCGCCCTGGGCACCGGCGTCCACGGCCGTGAGCTTGGTGTAGGTGCTGCCGAAATCCGCCGCCAGGTAGCGCATCACTCCCCCAACAGCTCGCGCAGATCGGCTATGGAGGTTTCAACCGTGGTTCCGGGCGGGTAGGCGCGGGTAAAACCCATGGACAGAAAGCGTTTTTCCACTTCCGCGAAATCCTGTTTGCCCACCACCAGATTGCCGCCGGCCAGAAGCACTATGCCCCTGAGGCCGGCCTCGTCGCATTTTTCTCTCAGCCCCTGGCAGTCGATTTCACCGTGTCCGTAAAGAGACGAGACGACACTGGCGTCGGCGGCGGTCTCCACGGCCGCGTCCACGAACTCCTCCTGAGAGACCATTACCCCCAGGTTGACCACGGTAAACCCGGCATCCTCCAGGGCGATGGCCAGGATCTTGTTGCCCACGGCATGCACGTCGGCGCCGATAACGCCAGTGACCAGTGTTTTTTTCGCCATGCTCCCCTTCCTTTTCAAGGCGGAGAGAGACGCGGCCGCCAAAAAATGGCAGTCGGCCGTATTTTACACCACCTGTCTCATAAATACAAAGCTCTTCTCCACAATACCAGCAATTCTGATTTTGTCGAAGCCAATTTGATCGCATGTGGGCTCTGCCCACACCCGCCAGGGCCTTGCCGGCCCCAGTTCTGTACCTGGACCCGGCGAATGGGTGACGGTAGTGTTGCCATGTTGATACGCGCAGCCGGAACCCAAACTGAGGGGGTCCGGGGGAAATCATTTCCCCCGGCGGGGTCCGGGGCAGCGCCCCGGCCGCCGGAGGCATTGCCTTTCACAGTTGG
>JAIRTI010000014.1 GCA_031255035.1 Desulfovibrio sp. | reverse complement strand
TAAGTTCGGAAGTCTGGGCCGCGCTGCCCGGCGGCGAACAAGAGGCGACGCTCGCCGCCGTCCCCTACCCGGCGCGGCGCGAGGCGGCGACGGCCTTTGCCGGGGACGCGGCCCGCATGGAAATGGCCCAGGCGGCCATTGTGGCCGTGCGCACCATCCGGGCGGAGCTTAACATCGCCCCGTCGCTGAAACTGGGGGTGATTATCCGCCCGGCCGACGAAGCCGCCGGGCAGACCTTGGAGGCGCAGCGGCCGTTGATTATTGCCCTGGCCAGGCTTGAAAGTCTGTCCATTGACGCAAACGCCGAAGCGCCACGGGCCTCGGCCAGCAACGTGGCCTGCGGCAACGAAATCATCGTGCCCCTGAAGGGGGCCGTCGACTTCGCGGCCGAACTGGCCCGCCTGGACAAGGAACTCGCCAAGCTGGACAAGGAGCACGCCATGCTCGGCGGCAAGCTTGCCAACGAAAACTACGTGAACAAAGCGCCGGCCGAAGTCGTGGCCCGCGACCGGGAACGGGTTCTGGAACTTGGCGACGCCAGGGAAAAACTGCTGTCCCTGAAACGGCGCTTTGCCGAGGCCTCAACCGGCTGACAAAAAGGCATGCCTCCGGCGGCCAAAGGGGCGCTGCCCCTTTGGAATCCCCGCCGGGGGAAATGATTTCCCCCGGACCCCCTCAGTTGGGTTACGACGCGAGGTACTAAGGAAACACGGATTCAATATTTTGTTCGTGGAGTGTGGGCAACACCCGGGAAGCGCTATTTTTTGTTTTGCCAGACGCAAGGCTTTTTTGAAGGGGGGGCAGGACCAAAGAGTCCAGCCCCCCTTTAAAAAGCCGCGGCAACTACGCCAAAACGAAAAAACAGCGCTTCCTTAACATTGAAACGCTGTGTGCCCCTGATGAGGGGTCCAGGGGAAATCATTTCCCCCGGCGGGGATTCCAAAGGGGCAGCGCCCCTTTGGCCGCCGGAGGCATGACTTTCCCATTTGGCCCTGTTATTTCTTTTTCAGCCAGGGCATCATGGCCCGCAGTTCCGCGCCCACCTTTTCGATGGGGTGTTCGGCCTGAATGCGGCGCATGGCTTTGAAGCTGGCCATGTTGGCCTTGTTTTCCAGAATAAAGTCGCGGGCGAACGCGCCGGTCTGGATATTTTTCAGAACCGCCTTCATTTCCTTTCTGGTTTCGTCGGTCACGATGCGCGGTCCGGTGACGTAGTCGCCGTATTCGGCGGTGTCGCTGATGGAGTTGCGCATGGTGGACAGCCCGCCTTCATAGATAAGATCCACGATGAGCTTGACTTCGTGCAGGCACTCGAAATAGGCCATTTCCGGGGCGTATCCGGCATCAACCAGAGTCTCGAAACCGGCCTGGATGAGCGCGCAAAGTCCGCCGCACAGGACCGCCTGTTCGCCGAAGAGGTCCGTCTCGGTTTCCTCACGGAAGGTGGTTTCGATAACGCCGGAGCGCGCGCCGCCGATGCCTCTGGCGTAGGCCAGCGCGGTCTTCAGCGCCTTGCCCGTGGCGTCCTGATGAATGGCGACGAGGCAGGGCACGCCGCCGCCTTCGACATAGGTGCGGCGCACAAGATGCCCCGGCCCTTTGGGGGCGATCAAAAAGACGTCCACGTCGGCCGGAGGCATGATCTGGCTGAAGTGAATGTTGAAGCCGTGCGCGAACAGCAGCGACTTGCCCTCTTTCAGGTTCGGCCTGATATCTTTTTCATAGACTTCGGCCTGATACTGGTCGGGCAGAAGAATCATGATGATGTCGGCCTTTTCGGCGGCTTCCGCTGCCGACATCGGCGCGAAGCCGTGCTCTTTGGCCAGGGCGTAATTGGCCCCGCCGGGGCGCTGGCCCACCACCACGTCAAGACCGGAATCGCGAAGGTTCTGCGCATGGGCGTGTCCCTGGCTGCCATAGCCGATGATGGCGATGGTCTTGCCTTTCAGTACCGTCAAATCCGCTTCCTTCTCATAGTAAACCTTCATGGATGCTCCTTACGCTTGTGATTATACTGTTTCAGACAAGACCTATTCGGGCTGCATGCTCCGCTTCATGACCATGGTGCCGGTACGGGCGATGTCTTTGATGCCGAAGCGGTTGAGCAGGCTGATGATGGCGCCTATCTTCTGGTGATCGCCGGTGGCTTCAAGGGTCAGATCGGTGAGGCTCACGTCCACGACCTTGCAGCGGAAGATATCGGCGATGCGCAGGACTTCGCCCCGCCGGGAATCGTCGGCCTGCACCTTTATGAGCATCATTTCGCGCTGCACCGAGGTCAGTTCCTGATAGTCCGCCACCTTGATGACCGTCACCAGTTTGCGCAACTGCTTGATTATCTGCTCGACAATCTGGGCGTCGCCCGAGGTGGCGATGGTCATGTGAGACACGGCGCTGTCCAGCGTCGGGGCCACATTGAGCGATTCGATGTTGAAACCCCTGCCGCTGAAAAGACCGGCCACGCGGGAAAGGACGCCGGGCTCGTTTTCCACCAGAACGGAAAGTACGTATCTCACGGCGGCCTCCTAAACCAACAGCATTTCGTCCAGGGCCTTGCCGGCCGGGACCATGGGATACACGTTCTCTTCGCGGGCGACGCGCACGTCAACAACCACCGGGTTGGGCGAGGCCAGGGCCTTTTGCAGCGTCGGCGCCAGATCGGCCGGATCGCTTATGCGGTAGCCCTCCGCGCCGTAGGCTTCCGCCAGTTTGACGAAATCGGGCTGGCCGTCCATGCAGGTACACATGTAATTCTGTTTGAAGAACAACTCCTGCCACTGGCGCACCATGCCCAGAAAGCAGTTGTTGAGAATCACCACTTTCACCGGCAGCTTGTTGTGCACGATGGTTGCGAACTCCTGGCTGTTCATCTGGATGGAGCCGTCCCCGGCGACGCAGACCACCCGCTTGCCGGGCATGGCTATTTGGGCGCCCATGGCCGCCGGCAGGCCGTAGCCCATGGTGCCGAGACCGCCGGAGGAAAGGAACGTGCGCGGCGTGTCGTATTTGTAAAATTGCGCGGCCCACATCTGGTGCTGGCCGACCTCGGTGGTGATGATGGTGTCATCGTGCCGGGTAAGCTCGTACAAAACTTCAATGACTTGCTGCGGCTTGATCTCGCCGTTCCTGACATAGGTCAGGGGATGCTCCGCCTTGAACCGGTTGAGCAGCGCCATCCAGTCGGCGTGGACCTGCCCCCAGTCCTTGTCGCCGGCGCGCGCGGCCAGCACCTCGGAAAGACCGCTGACCGCCTCGCGGCAGTCGGCCACCACCGGCACATCGACGTTGACGTTCTTACGAATGGAGGTCGGGTCGATATCAATATGAATGATGCGCGAATGGCTGGCGAAGGCCGACAGCTTGCCCGTGACCCGGTCGGCGAAGCGCGTGCCCACGGCCACCAGCACGTCCGCCTCGATCACGGCCCTGTTGGCCGTCACCGCGCCGTGCATGCCCACCATGCCGCACCATAAAGAGTGTGTGCCCGGAAAGGCCCCCAGGCCCATCAGGGTCGATGCCACCGGAATCTGGTAGCGCACGGCCATATCCATCAGCACGCTGCCGGCGTTGGCGCCGATGACGCCGCCGCCCACCAGGCAAAGCGGCCGGCGCGCTTCAACCAGCAGATCCGCGGCCCGGCGCAGTTGCGCCAGATTCGGCTTGTAGGTCGGGTTGTAGCTGCGCATGCGCACTTCTTCCGGCCAGACAAATTCCGTTGTGCCGGTCATGATGTCTTTGGGCAAATCGACAAGCACCGGTCCGGGACGGCCGGTTTTGGCAAGATAAAAGGCCTGGCGCACGATGGCCGCCAGGGTCTTGATATCCTTGACCAGGTAATTGTGCTTGGTGCATGGGCGGGTAATGCCGACGATGTCCACTTCCTGAAAGGCGTCGTTGCCGATGAGCCGCGTGGGCACCTGCCCGGTAAAGACCACCAGGGGAATGGAATCGCAATAGGCGGTGGCGATACCGGTGACGGCGTTGGTGGCGCCGGGGCCGGAGGTAACGAGACATACGCCGGGTTTGCCCGAGGCGCGGGCATAGCCGTCCGCCGCGTGAACGGCACCCTGCTCATGCCTGACGAGGATCGGTTTGAGTTCTGCCTGATGGCGGGAGAGTTCATCAAAAAGCTCGATGACCGCGCCGCCGGGATAGCAGAAAATCGTATCAACCCCTTCGCGTTTGAGGCATTCCATCAATATCCGGGCTCCCGTGAGCTCCATGGAGTTTCTCCTCCTTCTGCATCCGCTGCATGGTACGCGTCTATAACAACAGGGGCCGTCTTGCCGCTCCGGTTTCGCCGCCGTGGCGGAAAGCCGGCGCGAACACCCCGTAAGCCTGCATAAGCCTAAAGCAAAAACAAGTCTATTCCTTTGCCCCGTTTCCAGCAATTCTCATTATGAGCTTTTTGCGTCCCCCCATTCGCCAGTTGTGAAAGGCAATGCCTCCGGCGGCCGGGGCGCTGCCCCGGACCCCGCCGGGGGAAATGATTTCCCCCGGACCCCCTAAGTTTGTGTTCCGGCTTCGCGTATCTACAGGGACGCCACCAGCAATCCACATTATGAGCCTTTTTGCGGCCCCCCATTCGCCAGTTGTGAAAGGCAATGCCTCCGGCGGCCGGGGCGTTGCCCC